>CAZHOX010000006.1:33482-39729 GCA_964534345.1 uncultured Anaerolinea sp. | reverse complement strand
ACGCCTCAGTAGCTCAATGGATAGAGCGCCTGACTTCGGATCAGTAGGTTGTGGGTTCGACTCCTGCCTGGGGCGCCTACATGTAGGAAGAAATCCATCTTCCCTATCGTTTTATTATAAAAGGGACTTCCTTGTGGAGTCCTTTTTATATTGGCCTCTTGCAAGTGTCAAACCTTTCCCGCAGAGACAGTGCAAAGTTTTTCCTCTTTAAATCAACAAAACGCTGTAAAATAGAACAAATGTACATCCATCTCACAGCGCACTCTGCCTTCTCCCTGCAAGAGGGATTACTCGCGCCCACAGAACTGGTGCAAGCAGCCAAGGCCCATCACATGCCGGCCATTGGCCTCACAGACCATCACCTGTTGACTGGTGTGATCGAGTTTGTCACTTCCTGCAAAGAGGCGGATGTTCAGCCGATACTAGGCTTGGAAATCAATCTTGAACATGGTCCACTCAATTTGCTGGCAATGAATTTGGCAGGTTGGTCAAACCTTTGCAGGTTGAGCAGCGCACTTGCCTTGCAAGATGAAAGCAAAGTGGTTTGCTCGTTTGAGATGTTGACCGAATATTCACAAGACCTGCTTGCCCTAAGCAATCACTCGCTCGAAAAACTGAAGCTCATCTTTCCAGACCGTTTATATGTCTCTTTACAAGATCAAGCCAGCGCACTGGAACTTTCAAAGCTGGCACACAGTTTGTCTCTCCCCACTGTAGTTACCCACCCTATTTATTATCTTTCTGCTGAACAAGCCGAACTGCAACATACATTGGCCGCAATTCGCTTGAACCAGTCGGTTCAGCAACTACCATTGAATATGGCAGCGCCCGCGGGTTCATATTTCACTAGTCCACAAGAAATGGAATCTCGCTTTCAAGATTTTCCTGAAGCATTGGCAGCCACAGTTGAAATTGGAGAGCGCTGCCGTTTCGACCTGCCAATTGGTCAACCCAATATGCCTTCCGTCCCCCTGCCTGAAGGTGTTTCCGCTGCACAATACCTTCAGCAAAAAGCATATTCAGGCGCACAGACTTTGTATGGCGAGATCACTCCTGAAATTCAAACCCGCCTCGACCATGAATTGAACGTCATCGCCCGCATGGGATTTGAGCCAATCTTTCTGATCGTTGAGGAGGTATTGAACTTTGCCCGCAAAACGGGCGTTCCATTTTCTTCGAGGGGATCTGCGGCTTCATCGCTGGTGGCACATTGTCTGGGAATTACCAGCCCCGACCCGCTGCGGCTCAATCTGTATTTTGAACGATTCCTAAACCCTGCACGCCTCACCCCACCAGACATTGACACAGACTTATGCTCGCGCAGACGCGACGCTGTCATTCAACATGTCTTCGATACATACGGCGAAGATCGCGTGGCAATGGTCGGGACGATCAACCGATTTCGTCCGCGCTCAGCTTTAGGGGATGTCGCCAAAGCCCACGGGATAGACCCCGCCAAAGTACGCGAGATGGTCAATCAACTGCCCTATGCGTTCTGGGTCAAGTTTGAAAATGGAGAAGACCCCGAATCTCCTTTTGCTGATTTGCGCATGGCGTACCCGCAGTACCAGCGAATCTTCGATGAAGCAGAAGCTATTCTCAAATTACCACGCCACCTCTCGGTACACGCAGGCGGATTGATCGTTGCGCCGTCAGCACTCACTGACCTTGTCCCTGTAATGCGCTCCGGCAGCAAAGGCATCATCATCACCCAATTCGACCTGGACTCGGTGGAAGCATTGGGTCTGGTGAAGATCGACCTGCTTGGCATTCGAGGTCTCACCGTCCTCGGCGATGTAGCAGAACACGTAACAGAAAGAGAAGCCGGAAAATATAACAATCTAGTTTCGGCGCTGGAAGATATTCCAGCACACGACGAACAAACGGCACAGCGGGTAGAAACAGGTCAGACCATTGGCTGTTTCAATATTGAAAGCCCGGGAATGCGTTCCACACTTCGAGAGATTCGCGCCCGCAGCGAAGATGACATCATGGCAGCACTGGCATTGTATCGGCCAGGTCCGCTGAGCGGCGGGTTGAAAGATGCCTTCGTCCGCCGTTTCAAAGGTGAAGAAAAAGTTAATCACCTGCATTCATCACTGGCACCTTTGTTGAATGAAACCTTTGGTGTAATTTTGTATCAGGAACAAGTCTTGCGAATCGCGCATGAGTTGGCTGGCTTCAGTCTTGCGGAAGCTGATCTTCTGCGCAGAGCAATGAGTCACTTTGACCCTGGCAAGCGTATGCAAGAATTACAAAAAAAATTTGTCAGCGAAGCCGAGAGAAAAAGCGGCCTGCCCTCAGCCATTGGTGAAAGAGTTTGGGAAATGATGGCGGCCTTCGCTGGCTACGGTTTTCCAAAAGCACATGCCGCTTCGTATGCAAAAATAGCGTGGCGCTCGGCCTGGTGTAAAACATATTTCCCCGCGCAATTTATGGCAGGCGTGCTTGCCAATTGGGGCGGCTATTACAGCCAGCGCGTGTATCTCAGCGAAGCACGACGCATGGGGCTTTCCGTCCGGCCGCCGCATGTCAATTGGGCAGGTACCAACTTTCAGGTTAAGAATGAAGCGCTTTATATGGGGCTGGATCAAGTCAAGGAACTCACACGCCGCACCATCGAACGCATCATCCAGCTTGCCCCCTTCCACACGCTGGATGAATTTCTGGCACGGGTCGATCCGCGCAAACAAGAAGCCATCAGCCTTGCACGCGTGGGCAGCCTCGAAGGCTTTGGCACGATCCCATCCATTTTGCGAAGGCTCGAAAACGGCTGGCAGGCAGGCCAGATGAATTTATTTGGCTGGGATGAAATTGGCGAGGATTGGACTCCCGCACAAAAAATGGATGCGCAAATGGAATTGCTCGGCGTAAGTTTGGAAGCGCATCCTCTCGAACTGGTAGCTGATCGGGTTTCAAAAAGCAGCTCCACCCCGATAGCAGATGCCGCCGGAAAGCTCGGCCAGCGTGTGACGATTGCAGGCATACGGCAAACATCACACCGCAGCCGCACCGCAAAAGGCGACCCGATGCTGTTTCTGACGATTGAAGACCTGACAGGCACTCTGGATGTGATCGCATTTCCTGACTTGTACCGCATTGCGAAAGATCTGCTGAATTCCAATTCGCCAATGTTTCTGACGGGAGTCATGGAAATGGACACATCCAGAGGTGAACCTTATTTACGAGTTGAGAAAGCTGCCAGAGTGGAATAATATTGCAGCATTAACCTAAAATTGAAAATCTGCACCAGGCATCATCCTCTTTGACAATGAACTCCTGCTCAAGAGGTGAAGCGCTCCTTTTGGCTGTACTCATTACATGCTTCCTGAAGTATTTTCGCCATTCACCAAGCTCCATTAATTCTTCATCATCCGCTGTGGCAATGGGCCAAATGTTGAAGAAAGAGCCTGCCGCCAATAACTGCTGCAATCTGGCGCGTGCTTCCATGCTCAAATCCTGAAAGGCATTTACACCATCCAAAAAAAGAAGAAGGGTTTGGCTGCAATCAGGGCGCTGCATCCACTCAGTCAGGGCATCGATCATTTTTTCAAAATGCACCTTCTCTGAAGAAAAGATACCGCCACAAGCTGGCAGATCGGCCCATTCTGCCCACTCCAAATAATTGGAGGTGATCACTGCAAACTGCACTTCTTGCGGCTTGTACATGTGTACGACACCTACAGCAATCGCCTGCAATAATGTGGTTTTTCCAGTAGAAACGCTTCCGCTTATTAATATAGAGCCCAGGCTTGGCTCTGCAAAACTAAGCAACACCGGCATCCCATCATCTCGGGCAACGCCAAAGAATATGGCATCAGAAGGCAGTGGAGCAAAACGGTCAAGTTGTGCATTCAAGGTCTCAAAGAAAATGTGTTTAGCCGTTTTTTGTGGTTGGTCCGCAGCTTCAGAAATTTTCTGCTGCGCCTCGCCGTTTCGATATTCAACTAAAAAGCTTTCCATTCTTTCCTCCTTTATTTATTAAACTTTATTGGAATTAACTTTTTCTCCACGAAGAACTCGAACTTCTTTCGCTTTTCGTGAAAATTCGTGTTCTTCGTAGATTTTTTTATTTCCTACAATATCTATTATTCAGCAAACGGATATCTTCCTTGTACTGTTTGTCTCTGGCGTGGGTAGATCTCTGTAGTATTCACCAGTTTTCTTCGTTTTTCCCGAGGCTCGCTTTGCACATACTCCTCGGCAGGAGATAGCACGATTTCGGGCAGGTTATCCACTTCTGCAATCTTGGATGCAAGTTCCAGAAGTAAGGCTGTTCGTGCATCTTCATGTTTGATCTCACTCAGCGCACTCAAGACTGGTCGCAGGCGCTCAAGAGCGGCTTCTCCCAAAGGAGTTGCAGCACGTGAAGTCTGTACGGCATCAAAATACTTGCTGTTTGGCTGGGTATTTACCAGCATGGCGCCGTGATTCTCATTGATGATAATTCCGAAGCTCCTCATGCGGGCCGCAATTTCACTGCTGATCCGTTGTTTGATCTCGCGATTTTTTCGCTGTCCCATGAGTTCAGCGTATGTGCTGTCTAAAAAGACCTGGTTGCGAATAACGTCTTCTGTGCTGGTCTTTACCATTTCCGGCCATTCTGGCCCTTCAAATTTCAAGACCTGAGTACGATTCTCTTCGCTGGTCAGGCGTAAGTCTGTCTTGAAAAATACTTTGATCTTTATATCCACAGCCAGCCCGTCTCGCAGTTCAACTTTCTTCAACAGCAATTCTGCAGTGCGCATGTACAGGCTTACTTCCCGATGAACTTTTTCAAAGATCGGGAGAAGAAAGATCCACTCGTCTGGTTCGACAAATCGGTTAAACCGCCCAAATCTGTAAATCACACCCAGGTGATTTTCCGCAGGACGATATCTAAATTTCAAAATAAATTTTATACTTACAAAACTAACTGCAAGAAAAAACGGAATCAGGCAGATTAAACCAGCCGCCCCAAGGTAATCTGAGCCAACCTTTGCAACCCCACCCATGAGAGCAATTTCGACCAAAATAATTGTTGCAAGAACCTTTGGCATTTCGCACCTCCTCCTTTCGATGATGAGCCGCCAGGTTTTACAAACGAACTGTCCCAATCTCTTTTTATCATTTTTGCAAATTCAGGTGTTGATAATTGCAAAAACAAAAGGCCCAAATTGGGCCTTTTGTTTTTGACTTTTGGCTTGTGGTTCAGTAACTAATCGTAATCTGGATGCAGATAGCCCGATTTATACGCAAGATGAATAAGGTTCGCCGCGCTTTTGGCGCCGAAAATATCAAACAGTTGATTCTTTATGTTTCGAATTGGTTTACGAGAGTCATTTCCAAACTCTCTGGCAATTTCATCCTCTGTACAGCCCTCACAAATTAATTTCAAAACCCGATCCTGAACTTCAGTTAAGGTGGGAGGCGCAAACTCACGATAATATTCAGGCTTCGGCCTGATGGCTTCCAAAATAAATTTTTTAGCGGCTTCGGGACTTTCAAGTAACGCCTTGTTAACTGCATAATCGCAGCCAGCGCGTTTAAGGCCATCGATCAAATCTGAATGGTAAGTTAGCCCTAAAACTCGCACTTCTGGAAGGATCTTCTTTATGTTTTTAACAAACGTAGCGCCAGCCATTTTTTCCTGACCGATCTTAGCATCAGCAATGATAAGGTCCGGTTTTAGCCGTTCACAAATCGAAAAAGCCTCCATCGTGGTAGCTGCTGTTCCCACCACCTGAATTTGCGGCAGGCCGCTTAGTATCTTCTCCAGAGCGTTTAATTGAAGAAAGTCATCATCTAAAATGATCGTGCGATACAATCTGGAACCAAGTGTTGTATTCATAAAATAAACTCCTTATGGAGCCCAACGGGCTTGAATCATGGTGCCCAAGCCTGGCGTTGACTTAATATCTACAGAAGCCACCTGGCTATAAAATTTCTTAAGCTCCATCTGCTTTCTGATGTCATTTAATCCAAACGACCGTCTTTGTCTGGCAACATCCTCTGTATCCAAAAATCCCACTCCATTATCTTCAACGGTCAGGACGAATGATCCATCCACCCGCGCAAGTGATATTTCTGCCGCGCCATCCTTTTTGTGTTCTATCTTTGAATGGCGTACGATGTTGAGTATTCCCTCTTTTGCGACATTGAAAAAGATTTCCTGTATTTGGAACGGCATTTCGTCTTCCCGCGCATTTTGAGCATTGATCTTTATACAGTCGCACACTTCCTGCAAAAACGGAATGGAACGGAGGCT
>CAZHOX010000006.1:0-33382 GCA_964534345.1 uncultured Anaerolinea sp. | reverse complement strand
CATTGATCTTTATACAGTCGCACACTTCCTGCAAAAACGGAATGGAACGGAGGCTCTTGAGATAGTGATGAACCGCATGGATCAAGCCTTCCTTTTCAAGATACACATTGTCCACCGAGTCAGCCAGCACACCATGAATACTCATTTTTACATATTCTAAAGTATGCTGAATTTCCTGAAGCTTATTAACCATTTGCAAAGTCCCCTCACTTTCTTTAAGCTGATCCATCATCTCCTGAATTGGAGTAATGGCAGCATGATGCACCACTCCCCTAATCCCGTGAATGCCGCCATCAAGTCGATTAATATACCCGCGTTGACGAATGGTTTCCAGGATCAAGCTGACGATGGAAGCATAAATTTCAAAAAGGTTTTTCTCAACCGGAAAAAACTCCTTCAGGGAAGAGGTGCCCATGCGGTTTTCGATCTTGATCGCGCCTACAGCATTACCCTTCGAGTCACGTAAAGGTGTGATCATCACCTGCCGTGAAGTCCTGGAAAACAGAAAACCCAAATGATACGTAAAATTTGCGCGGTACGGGGATTTTTCTACCTTGGCAGCCCCATAATTCAAAGTCCGATTACGATACACAGTCAGCCCGGTGAGGCCATCCCCTTTTTGCCCTGAAACTTTCATTTCATGCTTTTGGAAAAAATGTTGGGGAACCGCAGTGGACCCAACCAGATGCAGTACAGGTTCTTCAGCACCCTCATTGAACTTATGCCGCAGAAAAAATATTGAACAATCCTCAGTACGAAATATCTGCTGCCCAATGTGGATCAAGTCGTTTGCTGCCTGCACATCGTCGTCCCATTTGGATGTTTTGCCGGGGAGTAATTCTGCCAGAGACTTTAATGAACCAAGCAGGTTTTCACGGTTCGTAGACATGGTCAAAGCTGCCGGCCCTAATGCAACTTCACTTAAAAAGCTGCTTATTTTTTTTGCAAACCAGCCTGCCTGAATACTATCGAATTGGTCGTACGCATTCAGCTCAGAAGAATCAATGCTGACCATCCCAAAGCATTCTCCAGTAGATGGAGAGACAAGCGGCACCCCAAGCCAGCTCTTAATATGGTCAGCATAATAATGTTTGTCCCTGAAAGATTCAAAATTCCTTGGATCTTTGATCTTCGGCTGAAGTTCTTTGATAACTTCATAATTCGGAAATCGAGGATCGTCCACGGGAAATTCGATCTGATAGATATCTTTTGCATTGGAATACCCATCACAGGCAACGATCTGCAATCGGTCGCGATAAATTAACTGAATTGACGCAGTTGTATATGGCAGTGTTTCTTTGACTTCACTTAACATTCTTTCCAGTCGTTCTCTAGCCTTTGCCGGTGCAACGATCCCTGATTCTTTTGGGCCGGGCAATCCGCGTTGTGCTCGCAAAACCAGAGTACCCACCAACAAAAAGACCGACTTTCCAACCCATGCCAGAAACACATTTCTGTCAAATAACTGAAAAGGTTCAACAATAAGCACTACCAAATAGGTAAGAACCACAGCTGGCCCAATAACAAGCAGCCATTTTCTTTCCAACAAATGCGCCGCTGTTGCCAAAGGTAAAAAATAAAAAAGATACAGATCTGTAGTGGCATATCCTGCAATAAAGATATAAACCCCTACTAAAAAAGTATCTACTGCAATGATAAGCAAGTGATAAGAAACCGCATCAAATCGGTTCATCAATTTTCTGGAAAAAAGAGCAACAGACACCGAGTACAAAAAACCAAACAAAAGAAATACCAGACTCATTGGACGGGTATCTTTCGTAATGATGAGGAAGCGAAGAAAGATCAACGCAACCCCGCCAACCCTTGTTAAAGCCATCAGGCTATTAAATCCATGGCGAGAGCGAATGCTCAAGCTCAGGTTGGATAATAACAACTCAAGATCAATTGATCTCTTTCGAGGGCTACGGCTTGTGGATATTGTTGTCACAAGAGCACCTATTGATATTTTTTGTTGGCTATATGGATTATAAAATTTAATATATCACGCATTCTGCCTTTTGGCCCACTTTTACAACAGCCTTGCTGACATTTGTACTGGAACCCACCGCAAACGCACGCGCACAAGATACCATACCAGGCAGGCATTTGTCTGGCCGGAAAATACCATTGAAATCAATCAGGAAGCGGCCGCACCTGCCTGTATCTCTTCTACCTGAGAAAGAAGCGAAACTGGCGTACGTATTTGCTCAAATACCAGCTTATTGTCGAACAGCCTTGCTGAAATTAGGTTTTCATCTGTCGTGGATAATTCGCCTTCAGCCCGAACACGCCACCAAGCAGCCACATTCTTAGGCAGTGCATTCCATACCCCATCCCTTTCTTTTATGTTCTGAAGAAACTCGCGATAAACATTCCAGGTTATCGTATCTCTCAAAAAGTCTGGATGTGAATTCAGCAACGCCATACCACGATGTATTTCGATAAAATTCACTTTTTCCGTCCAGATCCGTGGAGAAGTTTCCTTCAAGATCGTAGTGAGCGTATGGTCCTGAACAAGGGTATAGGGTAATTCGATAAAATGCCCGAGAAGGAACGGCCAAATGCTCATAGTGCCGCCGGGCATAGGTTCAAAAGGATCAGTATCAAAGAATGAGAGATCGTAATCAATATTCAATAATTGCATCCATTCGGGTTGTCGAAGAGTGAGCGGAGAGCGGAATCCTACTGCCTCAAAACTAGAAAGGTATTTATTGATCTGTTGAGCTCGTTTATCGAAAACAGCGCGGGAATTGAATAATTTTCCATCATGCTTCAAGCCATGCACGCCTACTTCAAAGCCGCGCTGGCACAAATCTTTCATCAGGCCTTTGTCTATGGAATAGCGCTCAGCCACAAAATTAAAGGAGGAGCGGAAGCCAAATGCCTCTTCAAGGTCGGCGACTTTGGATACATATTTTTGTCCCCTGGAAGTCTCAATATCATGTGTAAGTACACAAGCAAATCGTCTGCTTGAGGGCCAAAAATTTTGAAGGATGATACTATCGGCGCCAGAAAGCAGAATCGCTTTACGCAGGACTTCCCAATAGAATTGCACAAGCCGGTCTTCCAGAGGCCATTTCAAAAGAAACTCTTTGCGTTTGAGTGAGTCATACTTCTGACGCAGAATGCGGGTTAATGAACGTGGCAGGAATGGCTTGAGCTGGTAATATGCCCAGCGGGAGAATCCTAACTGATACCGGTCAGAGCCGAATTGCCCTTCTCCTAAAGTCCACTCTAGTGCAGTATCAATATCTGCCGATTCCGGGAGTCCAAGGATTGGCATGGCATGGGCAATCGCCGTTTTCCATATCTCTTCAGAAAAATCAGGTTGGCATTGCCAGAATATTCCCGGGTGATTGCTGCTCCAAAGGGCCGGGTTAAAAGGTTTCATTTGTTTCCATCCTGAAATCAATAATTCCGTGCTTGATAGGATACGAACTTCTACAAGCTGCGCAGATATATGCTTCTGGCCCGTGTATTAAATTGCCATGGCATGAAGGACAGATAAATATCTTCTCAATATCCGCTATCTCTTCAACTTCTTCCCCTGAAAGTTTCTTCACGCTGCAATTAATCCATGATGCGGTGTTGGTAAAACCAGAAATGGGGGCCAGCCACCGTGCCATAGGCAGCAGGATTCCAAATGGGTCAGGGAATTTATCGATGATGCCAGTGCCAAGCCTTCGAAGACCTGAATATCCATTCTGTTGCAGCAGGCTATAGACATACTGCGGATGATGTGAAATAAAACGGGTATCAATTCCGGCAGGGGCAAAACTCAATGGGTTATCACGCCGCAGGCGCAGTATCCATCGCACAAGCTGCCGCGGGCTGGCCTTGTTGCAGTAGTCGAAAACAAAAGTTCCTTTAAAACAAAGAAGCCGTTTAATATCAGAAAGAATCCTTTGCGAATCAGGGATATGATGAAAAACACGAAATAACAATACGCAGTCAAAACTGGAATGACGAAACGGCAGGTGATTTGCATCTGCCGCAACATAGATTGCTTTTTCGCCGTTCTTTTCCTGCGCCTGCCGCAAAAGGGTCATGGAACCATCAAGCAAAACAGCTTGATGAAAACGATCCAGATAGCAATCTGCTAACCTTCCAAAGCCGCAGCCAAGATCCAAAATACGTTGGCCAGAAGCAGGAAGCAACGCCCGCACGAAGTCATGTTCCAACATATCAAGGTTTTGCTTTTTTTTATCAACGCTCCAATACTCTTTGTACTCAACACCTTCGTATGAACGATATCTATGAACATGATCCATTTTAGGCGGCAAACCCATCGTTTTTGAGCTCATGATTCCTACTCCTACTAGCCAAAATGCTTATACAATAATTCTCCTGTAAATCTGCATACCCAAGCGGGAGAATTTTGAATCACAAGATGCATATATTGCGTAAGCCGCCCCTCTGTAGTGTGCCTGGGTTTCGTTTTGAAACTTGAATAAAATAGCGGCATCTCTTTTACACCCCAGCGGCTTTTAAACATCCTAAGCCCTGTATTCTCCATATCTGTTCTGCCCATATCAAAATACCTAAAACCATGTTCGCAGGCATATTTAATGGCTGTCCACATAATGAGATTATTGGGTCGATATTTCAAACTATATTCCATAGATGCGCCGAACTTGTATGTAAACGTATCCTGCCAATGCAAAAAAATAGCGCCCGCAATACATTGATGGTCTTTATATGCCAGCAACAAAAACCCATGTCCACGATCGATCAATAGCTCTTTGAGATGAACGAAAAACTTCCACGGCTGAATCGGGACACCCTGCCTGCGGCGAGTATGCAAATGCAATCCATAAAATTCAGCCACATGTTCAATTTCTGTACTGCAAACAATTTCAACATGATTCTCCATGGCAATTTTGACATTCCGCCGATGCATTGGGTGAACACCGCCCCAGACGGTTGCTAGATCAGGCGCCAACTCCAATTTATGGATAACATGTTCCGAATGCACATTAATAGATTGATACGCTGGATAGGTTCCGCGAAGCTCAAGCGCTGGGATGTGCTTTCGCTCAACCTCCTGAACAAGCTGGTCGGTAAAAGCTGAAAGAGTTTCCTCGTCCTTGTATAACGGGCGGCAGTGATCTGAAAATGGCAAAGAAACCCAACGCCTTCCATGGACCGGCGTGTAAACGTCCATCAATGGAATTCCGGCGATCAACTCGCCCTTATCATCTATCAACGCCAGCACAAACGAATGGTACCCATAACTTTCTGCCATCACACGCATCCAGGCTGGATGGTGAAAGATATTGATATCTGTGTTGGAAACAAGAAAGTTCATCCAACGCGGGTCGGATGGATGCAATTGCCGAATCAAAGCGCTATTGTTCATGGCTGCAAAAGATGATCAACAGTAATCAATCAAAGCAGTATTTTGCGATACTTTTTAGGTAATGGATGATCTGTCTTCTTAAAACAGATTACCGGCTCAGAAGCCCAGCGCGGCGAACCAAATGTATAGAGTAGCCGCATAAAGGAACGAAAAGCCCACGCTTTTAATGGTGATTTTGCCTGCATGTTTCTATAGTACGAACTGCTTTCTGGAAGAGGCAAATACACATCAAGTGGAGTGAAGCCAAATGAACTTACAAACTCCATCAGGGTCTTAAAGGTGAAATACCGAACATGCGCATAAAACTCATATCGTGAAGCCGCCTTCAAAGGGTCATGAAAACTTTCCCCCTTCAAAACATAGCGAGGCCAGTGAACAAGCGCAGCATAATTGGGTGTGGAAATATAGAGTCGGCCATCTTCAGACAGAATGCGGTGAATTTCCCACATGTGGTGATCCAGAGTAAGAACATGTTCAATTGTGGCAAGAGAAATCACTGCGTCAAAATACCCATCCGAAAATGGGAAGACAGAAGTATCATCATCAATATCAAAAGAAATAGTATTCAGCCCTTGCTGCTTTAATACTTGCAAACAAGTGGGCGTAATATCGTTACAGAGGATCTCACCGTCAGAATAGCCATCATGTATTCTGCGTGCAGCACACCCTACCCCGGCAGCAATATCGAGGATGCGTTTGTGGTTACGCCCGTTAAATATTTCAGGAAAAATACGATGGCGTTCGTGAAAGCTGGGGTAGTCTTCAATTTTTTCAATGCCTTGCAAACGGCCTTCCTCAACATTCGTGGCATCTTTTCTCATCACAACCTCCGAATTCAATTATTGCTCATGTTTTAATAATCGACTAACAACATTATTGCCAAAGTCAACATATCGCTTGATAAACGGCCTGAGATCATGCGAATCGTACACAGCAGAGATATGCTGACGAATATAGGGTTCAAAAATTTGAGCAAGGCTTTCCTTTTGACGGAAAATTCGCCTCGGAATACAGGGAAGGTCACGCTCCATATCCACCCAATAGATATCCTCAAGAAATTTCGTTTGCATAGGCGCCATCCCATACATCAAATGACTATAGTGAAGCCAGGGAAAATTAATTCCACAGTTCACAGCCAAAAGAGTAGATAGGTTATGGCGGCCGTTCACTTCCATAAATTTATAAACTCCATCTCTGGAATCTTTCTTGAATTCAGTGCAAGAATATCCATAGAAACCCATCGCCTCCAGGATTCTTCTCCCTGGCTCCATCACTTCAGGAATCTTTTTGCTTACTGCAATACATGGAGACCCAAACTCAGGAGGTGCCTTTCGTATTTGTTGCGCCGTGAACTCAACCAGCGGCTTCCCATCCCAAAAGTAAGAGTTGTAGTTCACCACATGATCATCTTCCCCCGGAATGATTTCCTGTAACATAACATCCATTCCCGCATCAACAGCCTGCTGATACACAGACACCATCTGCTTGAAATTATCAACAGGAATCATCTTCTTTCCAAAGCGCGAAAAAAAGATATGACTCTGGCAGGGCTTTACCAAGCAGGGATATTCAATGATTTTCCCGTAATACTCCACATCCGCCATTGATTGGAGAATGATTGTTTTGGGAACCGCAACGCCAGCAGACTCTGCCAAAGTGTAGGAATATTTTTTGTCGATAAGTCTTCTTGTAATCTCCCATTCTGTGCAGGCTACAGTGTAGTGGCTGGCGAGCAAATCTTTATGCCGCGATACTGCAACAAGCGCTTCATCTGACACAGGAATCAGCAAACCGCCGCCAAAGCGAGAAGAGCACCCCAACAACAGCTCTAGAAATTCTTCTTCTTCTCGTTCCGGATGTGGTGCATAAACAGTATATTTAACATACTTTGAAACATAGCCCATATCCTTGCGGCGGTCATAATAAACAGCAACAACAGGAATGCCCATCATCCCCAAAGAGCGGATCACCGCCAACCCCATTGTATGAGTTCCAAGAACAATCGCTGGCTTCATATTTCGCTCCTGCAAAGTAGTTGTAACTAAATGACAGATGTATCCCTGACAGATGCATAAGCATCAAGCAAATTTCTGGCTTGATACGACCAAGCAAGTTCATTCTCCACACGCTTTAGTCCGATTTTCCCCATCTGCTCTCGGCGTTGTTGGTCATCCATCAAAATCATAATCTGCCGGGCAAAATCCAACTCTTCGTTTGGATGAGCATACAAAGCAGCATTGCCAGCAGTAACATGGTGCTCTGGCAAATCAAATGCAACAATTGGTTTTCCGAGAGCCATATACTCCATCAGCTTGATCATGGTGCAGTGGTCGTTGTAAATATTGGAAGGGTCAGGATCAACACAGATATCAACAGCGGATAATCGCTTGAGTGCATCCATTTGAGGAAGGAATCCTGTAAATGACACATAGGGAAGAATATCCAATTGTTTTGCAAGCATCTTTATTTTTGCCAACGCGCTCCCCTCGCCGATAATTATGCAGGAAAAATCATTCCTCTGCAGAACTGTATTTAACAATTGCAACGCCCGCAAAAGGTAGTCCAGTCCATCTTGCGGCCCTATTACGCCTATGTAACCCAAAATCACCTTTTCTCTATTCCCCTGGCAAGCGCCAGGGTCAACCAAATTAAGGCAGTCTAGGGCAGGTCCATTTCGGACAATTGTGATCTGGTTTTCTGGGACATGGCCACGCTGCATTTCCACATTTTTATGGGACTGATTTGCAGCAATTACATGATCTGCAAACCGACAGGAAGTTTTTTCAAGCCAGATAAGTACTCGATAAACAAGCTGCGATCCTTTATGTGAGTAGCGCACACGGTACATTTCAGGCGCTATATCATGGTGATCGAAAACAAACCGTTTACCAAACAATTTATAGAATAATGCAATAAAAACCGCACTATCAGGCGGGTTGGCAGCATGTATCACATCAAAACCAGAATATGCCCAAACTACCAAAGACAGGATAAACATCGCTATCAATGAATACGAATACTCCAGGACATATCCTAAAAAACCCTGCGCCCGCAATGGAGGGTAGCGAAAAATAGAGATGCCGTTACTAGACTCATACCAGGGTTGCCTTGCCATGCGTGGACAGATGACCGAAACCTGATAACCTGCTTCAGAAAGGGTCCTTGCCTCCTGACGCACGCGAGGGTCAATAGGATATGTGCTATTTTCCAACAACATAAGTACACGGTTCCCGGCTGGTGCTTTCATAATTTCCTCACAGATGAGTAGGAATACAAACTCCATATTTATTGTTCAAATAATTGTGCAACGGAGACAATTGAAGATCCTGTTGCCGGGGATATCGCAGAATTCTGAATTGTGAAATTAAAATCAGCAAAATCACTCCCTTGAAATAAGCCAGCCTCACCATCAACAAATAAAGGATTCATCTCTACAGCAACATCGTATTGATCACGCGTTAACCAGTTGTAATTCCCAACGGCTTCCGACCAGTTAAATATCCCTATTCCCCACGAACCACCCCAAAACATGGAATTCCTAATCTGATGCCCATCACCATTCATCTTGAGATTCCAACTCTTACTTATCGCATCTTGAACAATCGTTATATTTTGGAGAGTCCAGTTTGATGATTGGCCATCATTCTGAATAGCAATACCTGCATTAGCGTTATACACGAAGAGAGTATCTTTAATCAAAACATCGTCTACATCTGCTTTGTTATTTATCATTATGCCTTGCATAAAAGACGGCCCAATTATGCTGTTTTCGATAATAATGGGTCCTTGTAAACCGCCATCGTATATCTGAATACCATCAGTGTGTGAACAGTAATTGAATGGTTTACCAGTTTCAACTGGGTGTTCACGGCTATTGTATAACCAGGAATTTCGAAGGGTGAAACTCCAAACACCCCACCCAGCCTGAAAAGAATCCTGTCCATTGTCATGGATAAGCATACGCTCGAAAAGAATATCAGAGCCGCCCAATTCCACTCCAGGACCGTCTGGAGCAGTATTCGTTCCTGAACCGACTGACCAGCCATTATCATAAATCTCTGTATTACGAACAATAATATTGCTGGTATGCTCCCGCATCATGATTCCCCTAACATGGTTCCGAATGACAATCCCACTCCAATCCTGCCCATCAATGACTATAAAGCTTTGGTCTTCTAAATCGATTGCGTTCGTTCCGTTTGCAGGGGTGTATTCAGCCTCTCCACAATAAGGCGGTCTTGGGCGTTGTCCATTCATAATTACTTGTTCCCCATTGGTCGTTATTGTAATTGGATCTCCTGAAAGGCCGCTTGATCCCACATCCAAATTTGTATTATATTCTCCACCACCAATCACAATCGTGTCACCGGGCCGTAGAACTTCCCACTGAATATGGTTTAACTCATTCCAAGCCGTACTCCACGATTTTCCGTCAAGGTTATTCCCATCTTTTGAAACATAAAATGTCGTATGGCCTGGCTGAGCAGAAAGGCCGTCATCAGAGTCAACAGTACCTTGCAATCCACTTTGCTGCTCAACCTCATCAGTAGTTTCGTTACCCCTGGATAATTCAACACCTCTATCAATAACGACCTTTGCCATAAATATAGCCAAGGTCAACGCAATAAACACCAGCAATCTCGTCGTATATTTTGAATTTATCATTTCACCTACTTTAGCAGCTTGAATGTCAGCAAGTCACCTACCCATTCAATGAATCATAGCCAACTGCTTGTATTCCAGCACCGATCATGAACTTCACTAGTGAAGGGTCGCTAAAGATCTTATATTCATGCAAGCGGGATACTTTCAAAGAACTAAAAAGTTTTTCGTCAATCATGGTCGCTGGATGTACGGTCAATTCCACAATTTTGCGGCCAGATGCCCACTGAATGTGCTTCAAAGCATGTTCAATCCCTGAAAGGCTCATATCATACCCGCGAAGCTGAAGCTGGCCATCTGGCATCAGCATACCCAATGCCTCTGCCCAAGCAGACCATTGAGCAACTATCTTGCTTTTCAACCAAAAAACAGGGTGATTAATGTTATATACCGCCGAAGTGGAATTCCGAGGCACAACAATACGACGATGAGACCGCATTGCGGGTATACCAAGCTTCACCCCAAGATCTACACAGATCTTAAACAACCCGGGAAATATATGGATATCTTGATGGGTACACCAAAAGTCGGGCATACCTGCAATTGCAAAAAAACGATCAAATTGAGCACGCAGTTCATCCTTAATCTCATCTGCCTCGATTTTTTTTAACAACCATCTTCTCTTAAATTGTGACTTGGGATGAAATTCACCATTTACGCCAATCACACTGGGTATTTGTGATGTGGGAAGGACAGGCATTCCTTGAGTTAGCGTCCAATGAATTCCTACTGACGCCCAAGGAAAACGAGTCTTCAACGAAACCATATCAGTAAAAGCTGGCATATTCATCATTACGCAAGTGGCATGGACAGTTTTCGCTGCCAAACATGCTTCAATCGCATCATTTGCAGGCTTACACATACCATAGTCATCAGCGGTAATAATTAATTGTTTCATCGTACACCTTGGGCTAGACCGTTTTTTCAGACAACATTGGCTGAAGTATGCGGTATATTTCAGCAACTCGATTCTCCCAAGTGTTTTCGTGTGCTACGGAAACACGAGCTTCAATTGCACGGCTAGATTTATCTTCAACAGCTTCACTTACCAGAGAAACCATCTCCTCGTGGGTTTGCCCTATCCGAAGAACATTCCTATAAGGAAGCAACTCTGGCATTGCTGTTGCAACAACAGACCGCCCTGCAGCCAGGTACTCATGTAATTTGGTTGGATATCCTGAGAGTACATGCCCCACTAGCTGATAAGGAATCAAGGCTGCATCAAAAGCCTGTAAGTAATTCGGCAAATCAGAAGGGGCTTTCCAGCCAAGGAAATAGACATTGTTTAATGCACGCAAAGCCTTCTCATCTTTATTATGAGGAAGTTCATCCGGCCCTACTAAAACCAGTGAAGAGCTTGGGTAGGCTTCTGCTATCCGACACAATAATTTAATATCAATTTGAGCCGCCATCCTGCCTGCATAGCCAATGATCGGGTGTGGAATTTTTACAATATCTTCCGGCGTCTTTATTCCAGGAGTTAGGGCGCGGTTAAATAATTCAAAATCAACCGCATTTGGAACAAAATACGTTTGTGCATTATATGTTTTTCGCACTTTGCATTGGGCGCGCGAGGTAGTAAAAATCACATCAACCTTGCTGCATAGTTGAGCTTCATAATATTGGATGATTTCCTTGACCCTCGTGTTAGATATATAATCGGCAAACTCGTCATAATTGTAGTAACACACCAGCTTCTCATCAAATTTACCAATTAAGTCTCCATGGTATGGGCTATAAAGCCATAAGATCGGAGACTCAACATTCAACATCTTTACAGCATGTTGGATAAACTGAATAAGAATTTGCGCATTTGCTTTGACAACTAATGGCATTGTCACTTGCAACACAGAGCGTGGCAGATATTGCCGGACATGCGGTAAACAAGAAGGGGTCGGTATCACAGTTAAGTTATTAGTCACCTGCCGAGTACGCAACCTGAAAAAATTTGGCAAGTTATCCACCAATTCGGAAATAGCAGACTGATTCGAATCTCGTCCGGGGTCAAAATAAAGGACACGATTCCGTTCAGCGATACGCGACATAATAGATTGCGCTTCTTTCCAAAGGCCATACCAGTCCCTTGGAGCAACACATAAAATCGTCTCATTTTGCATGATGCATCTCCACCAAGCAGATGTTCTTATTTAAGCATCTTTTCCTGTGAGCAAAAAAGTGCGCAGCCTTGTTAGCTGCTCAAGGCGCAAATAATCAATAAATTCATTAGGAACCTCTTTTTCAATTCTTTTGAATACAGCCCAAAAGTAACCCAACAGTACTGCCAGGCTTCCTGTTACTGCCGGATAATTAAAGAAATGCAAAATACAACTGGCAATCTGAAACAAGGGATGATATCCAATTACATAATGCTGCATTCCCTTTCTGAAATTTCCTTTAAACAAGTTTCCACCTGCCGTACCTGTGGTGCGATAATGATAAATTTTGAATTCCGAAAAAGTTTCCACCTCCCACCCATACATGCGCGCCATCGTCTCAGCTACAGCATCGATACCGCCATACCGATAAGGTCGATACCCTCCAATTGTTTCATAACATTCTCTGCGGAAAAATTGAATTGCCGCGCCAACACTATTCCTCGCGCCATGAGTTCTGCGAAATTTCCCATCACAAAGATCATATCGTAACCCGCCAGCGATTCCCAACCGATCATTCGTAGCGAATTTCGACAAGATACCTTCATAGTACGCAGAGTCCATTGTTATATCAGCGTCTAGGCTGCCAACAAAATCAAACTTAATGTCTTTTAAATATTCATATCCAAGATTAAACGCCCTTACCTTCGACCCGAAATTCCTCTGCCGATCTCCGTTCCTGCACAACAGTTTAATAAAATCATATTTTGCGGCGTATTGCTCAACAATTTCCTCAGTGCGATCAACAGAACCATCACTAACGATCACCCATTTTCTAGGAGGTACAGTTTGGGCAACGATCGCATTCAGGGTTCCCTCAATATAATCTGCCTCATCTCGGCACGGCGTGATGAGAACATAAGATTTCGCTACCGGCTTTTGAATATCGCTATTGAGCATGAGAAATAATCTCCTTGCGCCTACTCAACCACTTTGCAAACGAAGTAGGCAAAACCAGTGTCACATCATCGCGGGAAATCGTTGAAAATGAAATATTCAAAACAAAAAAAGCAATGATTATTAACATTGGAATCCCTCCCCCTTGAGGCTTCAACCACCAAAATAGGATAACGCCAGCCCACAGCAATGCCGTCTGCTTCATATAGGGGGCCATCATTACTCGGATATGGCTGCGCCTCAGCATCCAAACTGATAGAGGGTTGGCAAAATAATAGGCAATCAACTTCCCGCAGGCAGGGCCGATCAAACCCAATAATGGTATGAGCAATAGATCAGCCACAACAATCAGCGCTTCTCGAAGAGCATTCGTTGCAAGTGACCGCCCGGGATATCCAGCAGAAGTAAGTGTATATCCCATCAGAGTTACAAGGACATTCATTTGCAGCCCAATCATCAGCAAGGAAAAGACCGAACTACTAAAATCATATTTAGTCGAGAAAAGGATTCTGATGATCTGATGGCCAAACACTACCGAGATCAACGCAGACAAGGCCATAAAAAAAGAAAGCAGCCTCAATGACCGGTTGAGCAGTCGATGTGCCCGATATTTTTCTCCTTTTGATAACAACTCTGTCATAGTTGGGAAATACACTGCGCTATATGACTGAGTGAGACGAACAAGCGCATTGGGTATCCTGCCGCCTACTTCAAACAACGCAACGAATGAAGGGCCAAGGAATATTCCAAGTAACAGGATATCCACCCTCGCTGAGACAAACCACAGAAATCGATTGATCTGCAAAGGAAAACCAAAACGTAACATTTCGCCCAGAATTTGCCAGTTAAATAACAACCGTCCCCGCTGCGGCAAGACGCAGTATTCATAAATTACCGCTGCGCTAAAAGAGATTACCCAGGAATAGATAAGGCCTTTTATGCCAAGGTGCAATATAAGCATAAAAGCAACAGACAGCGCCAGGCGTAGAATCGTGCGCAGCCCATTCGCAATTGCCATATGGTGAAAAGCCTGATACCCCTGAAGTATGGCTTGAAGCGCCTCATCAAGGCTGACTGCCAATAACATCATTGGAATATAAACAGCATAAGCTAGAAGCGCCATTGTTGGATCTAAAAGGAACATTGCTGTCTGTCGAAGCGAGAGAATAACAACAGAAACAAAAGCGACTACTGCAAACCGAAAGATTATGGCACTACCAACCAATGTAGCCTGCCGAGAAGTATGGCTGCTGGCAATCAGTTGTGTTACTGACGTAGTTGACCCAACATCAGTAACCATTACAAGGAAATTAACAACAACAGCTAGAAGTGCGTACACGCCATAGGTTTCTGTATTGAGCACGCGTACGGCAACCATGGTCTCCAAAAAGAGAAAGATGATATTGAGAGCTGTTCCTGCACCCGTAAATGTGACGCCTTGAGAAAAACTATGACGCCGAGTTGAAGGTGCATCTGCTCTCGTTGGATGATCTTCAGCAGGGTCCCAGCGTACAGGAGTCATTGGCAGCCTCCTGTTGCTTTGGATATGCTGCTCTGTGTAAAAGTGGTGTCGTGCTTTTTATTATTCAAGGAATAGATGCCAGCGACCAAACCAGCCATGAAAGCCACAGCAGTAGAACTCCGATTCATTACAAGGTGTTGATGAAAAACAGTCCATACCAGTAAGCCGGTAAAACCAGTTACTACCGCCAGTACTATGCCCATCATTTGCTGGTCGTGCAACCTGTCAATTAACTGCCAGCCTGCAATCAGGAAAGCCAGACAAAACCAAAGGAAAATGACGAAAGCTGGAATCCCCATTTTTACAGGTATCCAAAGATAGCTGCTATGAACATAACGTGTAAAACGAGACACGTCTCCGGCTGCAAGACTGCTACCAGCAAACCAGCCATTTGCTTCCCCTTGCAGCGTAGTAATATCTCGATAAGAATTCCCCAGACCAACTCCCAGCAAGGGATGATGCGAAATTGAGTTCAGGGCCTCCTCGGTTTCAAAAATCCGCCACTGCAAAGAAGAAGTGCCGAGGGTTTCATCTGGGGTTAAGAGAGTCATTGCACGTTCGCCCAATAGCGTGAATAGTGTTGTCTTTTCCGTGCGTTCTTGTAGTAAGCGAAACCCCAACAAACTGCAAGCAAGGAGAATCACTGGAATGCTAAAGAATATGAAGCGGGTAAACTGAGACTTGTAAATTGGCACGATAACAACAAGCATTAATGCCAACGCTATGAATGTAGCAAACCATTGGGCACGCGTGTATGTTAATAATAAGGCCAGCCCGAGCAGCCCAAAATGAATTGCAAACATAATCCGCAGCTTATGAGAAGGGCTGAATATTGCCAGGCCTCCGGCGATCAGGTTAGTGAAATAAACCAAAACATGGCTAGGAGGTACAACACGCACCGAACCAATAGATCCAATGCTTCCGCCTTGATGCCAGATTCCCCAAAAAGATGTAGTCATGGCTGGTAAAAGCGGTTTAGATGAACCGAGAAATTGCTGAAGAAAAATGATAGCCGCTGTAAGGTCTGCAATAGCGAATAAGCCAGCCAACACGATAACAAAATGGCGTCGTTGATTTAGAATCCACGCGGTGATGAAAAAGAGGGCATACGAAAGAAGGTCACGAAGTTCGGCGAATACCCAGTGTGTTTCTACGCCTTGCCAGAACAGAGCGTACGCTGTTGAAAGAATTGCCAAAGCAAGGTACATAAAGAGCGGAGCACCAACCGGCCACCAAGGAATATACAATGTTCCCCGCGCCAAGCCACGGATCACCAGCAAGCCAAGAAGGCCTAACAGCAACAAATCGCGCAGTTCCAACCCGCCTCCAATTGGCAAACGTATGTCCACAACATCCATCGGGAGAAAGTTAGCAGCCAAGAAAAGAATCCCCAGCAATCCCAACTCAGGCCAGTTCCAAAGCAATAACAAGGCTGGAAGGCCAAGCCCTAAGAGAGCAAGGCCTAATACAGCCACCTTGGGAAACAAATACAAAGCGCCAGCAAGGATACCCAAGCTAAACACCCCAAGTGCTATTCCTACCCCCAATTCTTTTGCTGGGCGAAGCATAATTTTATTTAGTCTGGCAACGAACTTGGTTTCCATTTTTGTTATTGCCTTATGCTGCCATTGACATGCTCAAGTTTTTACACAGCAATAGGTTCCCGCTCTGCATCAGATGAATAGGGCTTATGCCTTGACCGCTTTCTTCGTGATGAGGCTTTATTATGCCCATCTTCTGAGGTGGTCTCGTTCTTGAAGCGTAATATATATTCAAGGAAGAAGGACAGCATTATCCCCAAACCCAAACTACCTGCCAAAGCAAGGACTGCCAGTTTGGGCCAATCAGACTCAGGTTCAACCGGTGCATAAGCAGGTTTAATGACCTGAATAAAATTAGCGGCCTGAACCGCAGTGACCTTTAATTCTGCTTCACTGTATTTACTCAACAGATGTAGATATGATGTTTGAAACTGTTCCACGTTCTGCGTCAATATGTTGTATTGTGGGGTGAGAGCCGTAAATTGGTTTAACTCTTCCATGCGCTGGGCGATCAATTTGTCAACGTCGGCAACTGGGTTAATGACGTCTGGCATAGAGTCTCCCGCTGCTGTAGCAATTGTGGAAGTGTGCTCCAACAAAAGCTGATCACGTTCTAATTGTAGTTGTTCAAGAAGTTTTTCTTGTGTAGATAGCTTGCTTTCAAGGGAGTAGATTCCATTTTGGGCACGAAAATCAGCCAAGGCATTCTCAGCAACACGGAACTCTTCTTCAGCCACGTGAAGCTGCTCAGCAAAGAAATTCTTCTCTGCACTGGTTGGTTTGGCGCGCAGCTCGCCATAGTATGCGATAGCAATATCAACGTGTGTGTTTGCTATTTCTGCAGCCAAACTGGGCGTTTGTGCTTCAGCCGTAACATTGATGAAATCGGTATCACGCACCTGTTCGGCAGCTATCGTATAGTTAACATCTTCGTCGCTCAAATTGAGCCGGTCTACAACTCTTAATCTCACCTCATTACTCTGTAATAGCTCAACGAAGTTGTTTATGGCGATGGTAATCTCATCGCGCAAGCTGATTGAACGATACTCATCATATGCCGCCACATTTTCGCGTTGGGGCGTTGATATTTGCAGGCTTACAGTTGCTGCATATACTGGTTTAGCAGACCGCGCTCCCAGCCACAGCGCTAATTCCGTCAAGGTCACAATGGCAATGATCAGCCACAACCAGCGGCGCAAAACTCGCAACAGATCGATTAGTTCCATATTCTGTCTACCTTTTCGCAGGCAGCCCTGAACCGGCATACATGAAGTTTGACTTTATATTTTATACAGCAGGCACCAAAAGGTTCGTAATTTCTGAAACCACAATCTCCACCTGCTCTTCGGTCATTTCAGGATACATGGGCAGGGAAAGAATTTCATTGCAGATCTTTTCTGAGACAGGATATTGCCCATGTCTGTCAATGCCATTGGAATAAAAGGGCTGCAAATGAACTGGGGCTGGGTAATGAATAGCGGTGCCGATCCCTCGTTCTTTCAAATGAGCCTGCAAGGCATCTCTATTATGAGAGCGGATCACATACAGATGATAGACATGCTGATAGCCTGGCAATCCTGCCGGTATGACAACATCTGCACCAGATAGGAGCTTGTTATATAACGCAGCAAGCCTGCGGCGTGAATCAATCCATTTATCAAGGTAATTGAGCTTGACACGAAGGATTGCCGCTTGCAAACTATCAAGGCGGTGATTAAACGGGTGAAGTTCATGGACATTTTTTGTTCTTTGTCCGCAATTTCTCAGGGCACGAACCATTTCAGCAACTCTTGAATCGTTGGTGGTAACCATGCCCCCGTCGCCACACCCGCCAAGGTTTTTTGTTGGGTAAAAACTGAAACCCGCTGCATTCCCCAAACTGCCAACACGATGGCCTTTATACATGGCGCCGTGTGCCTGACATGCATCTTCCACAACCGCAAGGTTATATTTTTCGGCAATGCCAAGGATCATATGCATATCTGCTGGCAACCCATACAGATGCACAGGCAAAATGGCCTTGGTTCGAGAAGTAACGGCATCTTCAATCTTATCAACATCAATCGTCATGGTTTGCGGGTCTACATCTACAAATATCGGGGTTGCTCCAGCAAAGGTTACCGCCGCTGCAGAAGCCGTAAACGTATGAGCAGGCACAATAACTTCCTGCCCTGCACCAATGCCAAGGGCTCGCAAGCTGAGTTCAAGGGCAGCGAGTCCACTATCTACGCCAATTGCATACTTCGTCCCACAATAAGCGGCAAATTCTTCTTCAAGTTTGGATACATCCTGACCAAGGATAAAATCACCCCGGTCAAGGACACCCTGGATGGCGGTATTAATTTCGCCGCGCAATTGTTGGTGTTGTGTGGTCAATTCAATTAATGGAATATTCATGACTCCTCACTTTGCCAATTGCTTATCCATAATTACATGAGCAGGATTCCCTGCTACTACGGCACCAGGCGGAACATCACGCGTTACTACGCTGCCGGCCCCAACGAGGGCATCTTCGCCAATAGTTACTCCACACAGAATTGTCGCATTACTTCCTATGGAAGCTCGTTTTTTGACCAACGTTGGGATGCAAATCCAATCGGTTTCAGATTGAAGCTCCCCATTACTTGTAGTAGCGCGAGGATATTTATCGTTGATAAACATCACACCATGTCCAATAAAAACCTCATCTTCGACCGTGACGCCTTCACATATAAATGAATGGCTGGAAATTTTGACATTCTTTCCAATCTTCGCTCCTTTTTGAATTTCTACAAATGTCCCGATTCTGCTGCCCTCATCTATCTCGCAGCCATACAAATTGACAAAAGCATAAATCTTTACATCCCTGCCTAATTTCACATTTGGAGCAACACGGGAATATACTGGGTCTACCATGTGATCACCTCTCTTGCGGAACCGTTTTTCATAGAATGTTCTGCTGCTTCAAGAATTTTCACAACATTCAAACCTTCAGTTCCGCTGCTGCAAGGTTTGGCGTTATTGAAAATACAATCTAAAAAATGCTGGCATTCCTGACGCAAAGGCTCTGCAATACGTATATTGGGGATGATAATGTCTCCAGAACGATAGTTGCATTGAAATTCTCCAAACCCATTTGTATATGTTGGTGAGTCAACGCCTTTATCATAGATTTTTAGTTTTTGCTCATTTTCCATATCGTTGTAAACGATCATTTTTTTGCTCCCAACCACTGTAACACGCCGAACCTTGCAGGGATCGAGCCAGGACACATGAATATAAGCAGGGATATGATCAGGAAAAATCAAATTCATATATGCAACATCAAATATCCCATCAAAAACACATGGCATTCCCTGTGCGCTCACTGAAACAGGAGGCTGCCCAAGCAAATAAAGCAAAATAGAAATATCATGCGGCGCCAAATCCCATAACACATTTGAATCGCGCTGGAAAAGGCCTAGATTCAGGCGCGCCGCATCAAGATAATAGATATCCCCCAACTCCCCGCTTTCAATGTATTTTTTAAGGGCAACAACTGCAGAGTTATACTCAAAGGTATGTCCTACCATAAGAGTTAAGTCTTTTTGTTCTGCCAAATCAATCAATTCCTTTGCATGCAGACTGTTCAGAGTCATGGGCTTTTCCACCAACACATGCAAGCCATGTTCCAAACAATCTTTCGCAATAGAAAAATGCAATGCGGGTGGGACAGAAATAACCACTGCATCAATACCCATTTGAAAAAAATCAGTATAATTTTTTGTCGTGAATATATCTGGATAAAGCGCACTGGCACGTTGCAACCGATCTTCTTTGATATCTGCAATAGCCGCCAGTTGTGAGGACGGAAGTTCAAAGAAATTACGAGTCAGGTTTGGCCCCCAATACCCATAGCCGATAATCCCCACTTTAAGTGTTTTCATATTCACTCCTCCTTGATCAACATGCTCCCCTTGTTGAGATAATCGCAAAAGGGGTTTTTAGTGCAATTTTGATATCCAGCCAGAGGGACTGGTTATTAATATATTCAATATCCAGCTTTACTTGTTCGTCAAAATCGGAAATACTGCGCGCGGTCACCTGCTGTAAACCTGTAATACCAGGTAAAGCCTCAAGACGTTTCATATGCCATTTTTTATATATCTCCACCTCGTATGGGATAGCCGGACGCGGTCCGATCATACTCATATCACCGCGCAAAACGTTCCATAATTGTGGGAGTTCATCTAGGCTGAACTTACGCAATAGCCTGCCAGGGCGGATAATTCGAGGGTCATTTAAGAGTTTCCTCGTCGGTGTATCCATACCTTGAATTTCGGACATTTGCTTCTTATTATTCTCAATAAGCGCCCGAACATAATTTTGATGAAGGGCCGAATCAACATTGACCTTCATTGTTCTAAACTTATAACAATGGAAATTCTCAGGTTTCCAATAATTTTTTCCCCCCATGCGTACCCTTTTAGAGCCTACGCGCTCTTGAATAAAAAAAACAGGTCCAGGAGAATACACATAAATCAAGACTGAAATCAAAACCATAACCGGCAGTAGGAGCAGAAGCAAACTGCAAGCAAGTATCACATCACCTATTCGTTTTATCAGGTAATACCCATTTCTTCCTGCAATAGCCGGTTGTCGTTCTTTAAAATCACGAGAGGTCGTTAGTTTAATTTCGTTCTGCATTTGAAACCTCAGCATCAAGAACTACACATCCCAGTTTATGCTGTTTGCAGTTCTCGTTAAAAACCATATGTGATTTATTACACTATAGCAAAACGAATATTTTATTTTCTTTGAAAACAATTTGAACTTTGTTTAATTTCCCCATTGCCTGCAAACTTAGTCTTCTTTTTGCCCGTCAAACCAATATCCTCTTCCCCAAAGTGTATGAATGTATTGATGGCCGTGCTCACCATCATGCAGCTTCTTGCGAAGATAATGCACATAGAGTGAGGAATTGGCCATGCTACTTGAAGCAGAATCTCCCCAAACTTCTTTAGCCAGCACACGCCGAGAAACAATCCTACCCTGTTCGCGTACCAAGCAGACAAGCAACTTATACTCCCGCGGCGAAAGCTCCACAATTTCACCCTGAAGTTTCACTGTTTGAGAAGGAATATCAATTTCGAGTACGGAGTCTTCATAAGAAAGAATATAAGAATCTACCTCCAAAGTATGCTGATTTGAGCGCCGCAATAATGCACGCACACGTGCCTCAAGTTCATTTTTATTAAATGGCTTTCTTACAAAATCATCCACCCCAACATTAAACCCATGAATCATATCGTTCTCCCCTGTGCGGGCAGTCAACATCAACACAGGTACGTTTGTCATTTCACGTAAACGAGTACAAACCTCAAAGCCGCTCATTTCCGGCATCATCACGTCTAAAATCACTAAATCTGGATGTATCTCATAAGACTTCTTCAAGCCATCCAACCCAGAACAAGATTGATAAACTGTAATATCAACTGGACGTAAAATAATATCTACCAGTCTCCCCAGATCGGGATCATCATCAATCAGCAAGACTTTTTTTCCCATCCGAACCTCCCCAATATTAATCTAGACATCTAGAATTATCATAGCATAAACAAATTGAAGTTACAACGAAACATTCCAAAGCTTGTGTCCCTCTTAAAGTTACATATTCAAAACCTTCACAATTTATAGTAAAATTACGGCCGTTGGGGCGATGGCGGAATCGGCAGACGCAACAGACTTAAAATCTGTCGTTGGTAACAACGTGAGGGTTCGACCCCCTCTCGCCCCACAAATGTCATTGCGTTGAGTATCTTCTCAGAACACGCAATGACATATTTATCAAAAGGCAGCCATGTACTTTACCCGTCAGCAGTTGGAAGAGAATGAAGACAGAAGCCTCGCTCCATACGGAATGAGAAGCAAGGACACAAAAGGCCGCGCCTATCTCGATGGCGAACCTGAGTACCGCACTTCCTTCCAACGTGACCGTGACCGCATCCTCCATACCACCGCCTTCCGCAGATTGGAATACAAGACTCAAGTCTTCATCAACTTTGAAGGCGACCATTTCCGTACCCGCCTCACCCACACGCTGGAAGTTGCTCAGATCGGCCGGACATTAGCCCGCGCCTTAGGTGGGAACGAAGACCTCGTTGAGGCCATTTGCCTTGCTCATGACCTGGGTCATTCCCCCTTTGGTCACTCTGGTGAAATTGCCCTTGCAAGATTGATGAAAGACTTCGGCGGTTTCGACCACAACAAACAATCCCTGCGCATCGTCACTGAACTGGAGCAGCGTTACCCTGAATTTCCGGGCTTGAATCTAAGCTGGGAAGTGCGCGAAGGCATGGTTAAACACGAATCGGAATATGACATTTCCGATGCACGAGATTTCAATCCCGACCTGCGCGGCAACCTTGAAACCCAGATCGCCAATGTCGCAGATGAACTAGCCTACACCACACACGATCTTGATGATGGCTTACGCTCAGGCATGCTCCGCCCGCAAATTCTTGATGGCATTGCCCTTTGGGATATCCTACGCGAGACCTATAACTGGCATGGCACAACCCTCGATGACATGGAACGCCACCGCATGATCCGCCAACTGGTCGGCATCATGGTCACAGACATGGTAACAGCCACCGATGTCCGTCTCCGAGAAAGCAAAGTCAAGACCGCAGCAGATATTCAAAAGCTAAAACATAACGTCATCGGGTACAGCGAAGAAATGCAGCGCCGCAACCGCGAGCTAAAAGATCTGCTCTACAGAAAACTTTATAGACATTACCGCGTAGTGCGGATGCAAGTCAAAGCCGAACGCATCATATCCGACCTGTTTCATGCCTACCGAGCCGAGCCAGCCATGCTCCCTGATCACATTCAGTTTTTCATCGAAAAGCGTGGTCTTGAACGCACTATTTGCGATTACGTAGCAGGAATGACAGACCGCTACGCGATCGAAGAACACCAAAAGCTATTCAATCCCTTTGAAAGACCTTAATCGGTTTTTACATAAAAGGGGGCACACCACTTACACGATTGCCCCTTTTTTATAAAATATTGTCATATTAACCATCACTAGAAAGGAGCAAGCCATGTCCCAACCCAATTACCTGACCCCCGAAGGTGAAGCCAAGCTCATCGCCGAACTGGAAGACCTAAAAGGTCCACGACGTGATGAATTATCAGCCAGACTGCGCTCCGCCATTCAAATGGGCGATCTCTCTGAAAACGCTGATTACCACAAAGCCAAAGAAGACCAGGGGTTTCTTGAAGGAAGAATCCAGGAGATCGAATCGATCCTGCGTAATTCTGTGATCATCGAAAAAACTCAAAGCACAGGGGTTATCACCATTGGCTCGCATGTCACCATTCAAGAAGAAGGCTTTGACCCTGAAACCTATCATCTTGTTGGCCCAACAGAAGCAGACCCGCGTAAAGGAAAAATTTCTCATGAATCTCCAATTGGAAAAGCACTGATGGACAAAAAAGTTGGAGATATAGCCGAAGCGGATGCTCCAGGCGGTAAAATAAAGTTCAAAATAATAAAAATCGAGTAATAAAAAATCCCGTCCGAAATTCGGACGGGATTTTTATTACTATCCTTGTCTTGGCCAGATCGCCAATTCCAAAGTAATTCTCTCAAAATAACTACCTGCCGGCATGGGGCCTTTCCCATACTCAAGGTCCACCACGGTGGCAAGTAATTGTAAGGTAGCTGTCTCTAGCAAAACCTGTGCCTGAGGTTCCACAACCACCAACTCACCCTTTCGTTCAAGACGAGCACGGATTTCGGGGTCGCTAAAAGCATGTTGAGACATCAAAACTTTTGTAGCAGTCTTGATATCGTTTTTATCAAATAGCCAAATTTCCAATGCAGTAACCTTCTTCGGGTCACCCACACCGATGGCTTCCGAAACGCCCACGCCATATTCGCCCATAAACTCGCCAGCCTGAGTATCAATGCTGAACGATTCGTCATACAAATCATCGCCCAGAACATAGGTAGTCATGGTTTGCGTAATCGGCGGAGCCAAGCCTAGATCTTCAAAATTTGTTTTCTCTGCATTACGGCTGATCTCATTTGCCTGCATCACAGCGGTTACTTCGCCGCTGCCACGTTTCCCCAAAAGACGGTATGCATAAAAACCGCCTGCACCAAGCACACCCAACAAAACAATTCCTAAAACACCAATCACAATCGGGCTGGAAAGTCCTGATCCGCCTGTTGTTGCTTCAGGTTGTTGTCCACCGCCAGCAGAAAGCACAGAAGTGATTAGGTCGCCATACGCTTTGATGACATTTGGGTCAGCAGTGCCAGGGTTAGCCTGAATATTACTGTACGCCTGCTGTGCGCCAACGCCAAGATTCTGCCAACGTTGTACGGCCAAATTTGGGTTCGAGTTGAGGCGGAAGGAGTCAATTGCCATTCGCAGGTAATCTTCCTGCAAATCCGCACGCAAATAGGATGGAGTAGCATCCTTGAATTCCTTTGTTTGCCACCCGATCAACAACCCAACTACCAACCCAACTACCAAAGTTAGGATAGGAATGAGGGGCAGTTTCTTCAACAATGCAACGATAAAATCCATACAAGGCTCCTTTGCATGATAACTTTCGTTTAATTATACAACGTATTTTTCATCCCCTGCATGGCAGATTGATTACCGAGCTTCTAATAAATAAAGTACGCGTTCCGAGTCACGAACAAGCTCTGCCTTATGGAGAATAAATCGCTCCAAAAATGCAGCTTCAAACCCTTCCCGTGTATAAGCTGGGAAAATATCTTTGCGAGAAGAAAGCAAACGCTTCACTTGCGAATCAGACTTGGGGACAAATTCAATGACCAGCCACTTTGAACGTGCTGCAAAAAATTGGGCAAGCTGTGGCAAAGGCACATTATTGGAAATAGCAAGATGATGAATGACAGCCAATGCAAGAGCCATATCCGCTGGGCCACGCTGACCAAATGAATCACGCTCCGCATGATCCCATCCGATAGCCGGGCTGGGGTTGGTCAGATCCAAAACAAGCGGCAAAAGGTTTTGTTCTTTATTCTTTTTTACCACTTGATAATTTTGTTCCACCGCTGCAGGGTCAATATCAAATGAAACAGTGAAAGCACCAGAGGTTGCAGCTTCACGACTGAACACTCCTGTGTTGCCGCCCAGATCCCAAACCACGGCAGGCTTCTTCTCAATTGCCCATTCGCGCACTAATTGCTTTTTATGCTCAAATGCAGAATCAGTATAGTTTGTAGCATCATAATATGCTCCCCACTCTGTACCTGCAGGCGTCCATGATAATTTTCTTACTGTGCCTTCAAGGCTTTCGATCAAACCGATCATTGCCTGCTGGCTCATGCCGCCTTTGCGCGGCTCCACAACTTTATCGGAATATCTTTTTTGCGAACCTGCATGAATATGAATGTGCGTGAGCAAACCAAAATTTAATCTAGTCTTGAAAGGCAGCAATTCACTGGCCAGATCAAGCGGTACGCCATCAATATACACACGCAGCAATTGACTCAAACGCACATCACGATAGCTCATCAAAGCCAAGGGCGCAAGAAAGTGCTGACAGAACTGCTTGTATGCAGTCCACGGTTCGCCTTCTTTGTAAACTTCAAAGGAAAGAGTGTCAATCAACATCGCCTTGCCATGCACAAATTGAATATTGTATGCGCTAGCATCTTTCAACGACATACCCAACTTCAAGGCGCGTTTGTGAATGGACAACGTCGCCAGAGCGGCATCTTTCAATTGACTGAAGGACCACTCATACGGATAGGAAATGAACGGTGCGCGTTCAGGTTGGATGACTTTAAATGCCGCCTCTGACTCCGCCGGAGCCTGATCGGTCTCAACATGCGGAATCAACAAATTGGCTTTGACCAGCTTCTCGTACAAACCAGAATCCATCAACCGCGCGTAGTCTTCAGCGTACGCGCGGTTGATCTGTCGGTAGAGAATCCCGTTTCGAGAAAACAGGAACCCGCTAGGGTCGCGGAAAGAGGCGGAGAGTTGCCCGTTAGTTGGAGTCGCCATCAGTGTCGTCATCCTCCGCTTTGGGTTTCACTCCAAATAATCCTTTAATTTTTCCCCACGAGGCGCGGACGGCGACGCCAATACCCAGCAAAGCTGCAATAACGATTTGAATGATCAAGCTGCCAGAGCCAGGGTCGAGATACGGAGGAGGTGAAAATAACATGTGGGTACCTTTTCTTTCTTAAGCCATTTCAGGGATGATCTCTTCCAGCAGGAAGGATTCAGAGCAATTAAGGCATTGAGCCTCTCGTTTATTCGCGATGACAAGCAAGCCGTTGCATTTTGGGCAGGGCTTGGCAATGGGACGTTTCCATGAAGTAAATTCGCAATTGGGATAATTGATACAACCAAAGAATGTGCGTCCCTTGCGCGTCTTGCGTTCCACAAGTTCGCCGCCATCGGTGGGGCAGAGTACGCCAATCTTTTCCAACCAAGGTTCAGTATAACGGCATTCAGGGAAGCCGCTGCATGAAATAAATTTACCAAAGCGCCCATAACGAATGACAAGTTCCTTGCCGCAATCAGGGCAGTTGCGCCCAATGGGTTCGGGGCCGCTCTTTGTGACAGGCATTTCAGCTTGCGCTTTTTTCACATCTTCAGAGAATGGCTCGTAAAATTCGCGGACGGCACTTGTCCATGGCATTTGGCCGTCGGCGATCTTGTCGAGATCCTCTTCCATTTGGGCGGTGAAATTCAAGTCCACCACTTCGGGGAAGTATTGTGCCATCAAGTCGGTGACTTGAATGCCGGTATCCGTCGGAATAAGCCTCTTATCCACACGTTCCACATATCCACGCTGCTGAATAGTGGAAATGGTTGGCGCATATGTGGATGGGCGACCAATGCCATTTTCTTCCAGAGCTTGAACAAGGGATGCTTCGGAGAAGCGCGGCGGAGGTTGAGTGAAATGTTGCTCAGGGATTAAACGAATTAATTCCTGTTTCTGTCCTTCGGCAATGCCTACAGGAATTTTCACATTCTCTTCGTCGTCATCCACTTTTACATCTTCATTTTTTGCTTCTTCGTACACAACGAGATAGCCTGCAAACTTCACGGCAGATCCTGAAGCGCGCAGCAGATATTCATGTTCGGTTGTCTTGCCAGTTACTTCCACTTGCAGCGTATCGTACACGGCAGATTCCATTTGAGAAGCGACAAAGCGCTGCCAGATCAAGCGATAGAGTTTGAACATGGCGGGGTCAAGGAATTCTTTCAGCTTCTCCGGATCGCGCATCACAGAAGTTGGACGGATGGCCTCGTGGGCTTCCTGAGCACCAGCAGATTTCGTTTTATAAACAGGAGACTCGGCGGGAAGATAATCTGGGCCATATTTACCAGTAACATATTCACGCGCTTCACTCTGAGCCAATGCTGAGACATTCATCGAGTCGGTACGCATATAGGTGATTAGACCCGTCGTACCACCTTCGCCCACATCCTGTCCTTCATATAATCCCTGCGCCAAACCCATTGTGCGCTTGGCAGTGAAGCCAAGTTTGCGAGAGGCTTCCTGCTGCAAAGTAGAAGTGGTGAACGGGCCAGCGGGTTTACGCCGACGTTCGCCGCGCTTAACTTTCGTCACGGCATATTCGGCGGTTTCCATATCGATCAGAATCGGTCTAACAACACTTTCGCTCGTAAGTTCTGGTTCTTTATCATCAATACGAGCCAACTTCGCAAGGAAAGATGACTTAAGACTCCCGTGCTTCAGCTCCGCGTGGATCGACCAATATTCAACAGGCTTGAAATCATCGATCTCGCGCTCACGATCAACGATGAGCCTGAGAGCCACCGATTGCACACGCCCCGCTGACAGACGTCCGCGCACCTTTTCCCACAGAATGGGGCTGATGCTATAGCCAACGATACGGTCCAAAATACGGCGGGCCTGTTGAGCATTGACCAGATCCATATTAATATCGCGCGGATGAGAAAATGCATCTGCAACTGCCGGGGCTGTAATTTCGTGAAAGACCACGCGCTTGGTGCGCTCAGGGTCAATCTCTGCCGCTTCCATTAAATGCCACGAAATCGCCTCACCTTCGCGATCGGGATCGGTTGCGAGATAAATTTCTTCGGCTTTCTTTGCAAGCTGCTTGAGTTCCTTTACAACCACTTTCTTTTCATTTGGCACACGATATTTCGGGGCAAAATCATTATCCACATCTACAGATAATTGCGACTTCAACAGATCGCGCACGTGCCCCACCGACGCGCGGACGGTATATCCCTTGCCCAAGAAACGTCCAACTGTTTTTGCTTTTGCAGGCGATTCTACAATGACCAGCTTGCCCTCACGCTTCTCAACCTTGACAGGCTTGGGTGGTGGAATCAAACCTTCATGGGCTTCTGTTTTGCCCATGCGAAAAAGTTTTGTACCGCAAACAGAACAAGTACCTGTTGTAACTGCAGAGCTTTTCGCATTAAAAGCTGCAACAGGATTTTGAATTTCCCGTTTCTCTTTGCATTTCATGCAATATGCTTCCATTAAACCTCCAGCGCAGAACGCGCGAACTTTGAGACAAACATAAATCTATCCCGTAAGGCTACGGGATAGGGCATCATTCTACGCAATTTTCCGTTTTTTTACAAATACCAATTTTATAGGAACTTATCCTGCCTGTGCTTTCGCAGGTGTTCCACCACTTCTTTCACCTTTTGAGACTGGTCAGACTTGCACACCAACAAGGCATCCCCAGTATCCACGATAACCATATCATCCACACCAATGGTAACAATCAGGCGATCCATCGAGCCACCGTACACCATGGTATTGTGCGTTTCATGCGCCAGATGCAAGCTGGAATTGGTAGCAATATTCCCGTTCATGTCTGGCAGCAATACCTCAAACAAGGATGACCACATTCCTACATCGCTCCACCCTAAACCGCCGGCAGGCAGCACAGCTACTTTTTCTGCTTTTTCCATAATGCCGTAATCAACGGTTTCATTCTTCAAGTCTAGCCAGCGCTCGTTCAATACATCATTCTGCTTTGAGGTACCCCATGCCTCACCAATAATCTTCAGCTCGGCTCCTAGTTGCGGCATCTGCCGATTGATTTCGTTCATGATTGTATCTGTACGCCAGATAAACATGCCGCTATTCCACGAATGGTCGCCCGAGCGCAATAGCTGCTGGGCAGTTTGCTCATCTGGCTTTTCTTTGAAACTTTTCACCATGTAAGCAGGATATTTATATTCGCCATCCAATGCCATCCCTTGTTGAATATACCCATACGCAGTAGAAGGTGCTGTTGGCGTAATACCAAGAGTCACAAGATAACCGTTATCGGCAACTTCAAATGCGGCCTTCAATAAATAATGGAATAAGTCCACATTGCGAATGAAATGATCGGAGGGCAGAATCGCCATGGAAGCTTTTGGATCTCGCTTTTGTAAAGCCATTGCAGCCATGCCTACAACAGAAGCCGTACCACGCGGGGCAGGCTCGATCAGATAATTTTCTTCAGGAATCTCAGGCGCTTGCAACTTCATTTCGCGAGCCTGCTCTTCCACTGTTACCACTAAAATACGCTCAGGCGGAAATAAATTCTTCAACCGTGCTACGGTGCTCTGAAACAATGTATCCTGCCCGAGTAAAGGAAGTAACTGCTTGGGTCTTTCTTTTCTGGAAACAGGCCAAAGACGTGTGCCACCGCCACCAGCCATAATTACTGCGTATGTATGTGAATAATCGGTCGTCATCAAAAACTCCTAAGCCTTATAGTCAGATTGCGCTTCTCGCATCGCGACATAATTCATACCACCAACCTGCCGCACCATGCCTTTCAATTCCATCATAGCAAGGGTAGCAGATATTTTCTCGATTGGCAAACCAGCTTGATTACGAATTTCATCCACATGCAAAGGTTCGCTGCCAAGCACATTCAACACACGCGCTTCCGTTTCATCAGCAGGCAATATCTTTCTTGCAGATTTTTGGGCACCGATGCGAGTCAAATCCAATGCTTGCATAAGATCATCGGGAGTCAGTAAAGGCAATGCGCCTTTTTGAATTAATCGGTTTGTGCCTTTGGATTGCGGTGCAAGAATACTGCCAGGCACGGCAAAAATTTCACGTCCCTGCTCTGCAGCAAATTCGGCTGTAATCAGTGCGCCGCTCGTCTCTGCCGCCTCGATCACAACCACAGCCAACGATAACCCTGAAATGATTCTATTTCTCGGCGGGAAGTTCGATGCATCGGGCGGTGTGCCTACTGCATAATCGCTGATGATCGCACCGCGCTCCATCATTTGTTCTGCAAGGCCGCGATGCTCAGGCGGATAGATCTTATCTACTCCAGAGCCGAGAATGCCTATCGTCCGCCCGCCAGCTTTCAGGGCGGTTTGATGCGCAATCGCATCCACTCCACGTGCAAGGCCGCTGACTACCGTCATCCCGTTTGCGGCGAGAAACGATGCGATCTCCTCCGTCACCTGCCTGCCGTAGGGAGTCACTTTGCGCGTGCCAACAATTGCCACAGCGAAGAGATCATCAAGCAAATACTCGCCACGGATATACATCACGGGTGGGGGTTGGTCAATTTCTTTTAAGCGGGGCGGGTAGGCTTCATCACCCCAGGTGAGGATTTTAATTCCCTGCGACTCGATTCTTTCCCAAACTTTATCGAGGCTGACAGTTTGCCTTGCAGTGAGGACTCTTTCGATCACTTTCGCGCCGAGGCCTGCTTCTGCCAAATCGGCTGGGGACGCATTCCAGGCAATTTCCATATCCCCGAAATATGCTGCCAACCCTTGCATTCGCACAGCGCCAATGCCTTTGATGAGATTAAATCCAACCCAATATTTTTTATCGTCCATAAGCCAGTTTTACCACAGAGAACACAAAGAGCACGGAGAAAAATCTTACAGATTCTTTGGGTCTCCGTGCTCTTTATGGTGATTGTTTTTTAGTTTTTGTAGAAGTTAGACTAAGCCGTCGATCAAGTGAACTTTGACCACACGAGCTTCCATATCCACACTCAAAATAACCGAGGGGATGTTGGGGAGAAGGATTTCTTTTCCAGCCTCGTTGCGGACGATGTACACGTCGTTTGCGCCTGTTTCTAAAATTTCAGCGAGTTTGCCAAGCGAGTTGCCATTGTCATCCACTACATCAAGGTCGATCAATTCATATTTGTAATGCTTACCTTCAGGAAGAGGTGGAACGTCTTTGGCTTTGACATACACCCACTGATTGCGAAAGCGCCCGGCAGTTTCGGGAGTCTCATATCCGCGCAGGGTGACGAGGAAGCCGTTATTATGCACGCGCACACTTCCAAAGGTGGCGGCTTCATGCTTTTCGCCAATGTACACTTTGCGTCCTGCTTTGATGCGCTCCGGAAAATCTGTGTGGAGATCCATGATGATCTCTCCACTGACACCGTGCGGACGGCGCAGGAATCCAATTGCCAAATAAATAGACTCGCCTTTTGGCGAGCCTGATTGAGTTTCTGTTGCCATTAGGGTTCCGTTACATCCAAAGTAGCTTGTTTGCCCTTGCGTTCGGCTGCCACACGGAGCAGTGTGCGGATGGAGTTCGCCACTTTGCCGCCTTTGCCGATCACACGCCCCATATCATCTTTGGCGACACTGAGTTCGACGCGGACACGGTTACCGCTGCTTTCGCTGACTTGTACTTCTTCAGGATGCTCAACCAGTGACTTGGCGATGTATTCAATAAGGTCTTTCATAATGATTTCTTTCAAAAGCCCTACAGGTTTAATAAACCTGTAGGGCTTTTTGTAATTAATCCTTGCGGGTCTTGACGGGAGCAGCGCGCTTGACTTCAGCGGCAGCGGCTTCGGCAACGAGAGCTTCGAGGGATTCGCCCTTCTTGAGGCGTTCAAAGCGTTCTTGTGTACCAGAAGTCTTGAAGATCTGTGCCACAGAGTCGGTGGGCAAAGCGCCGTTCTGCATCCAATGGAAGATGCGGTCTTCCTTTAAGTGGATTGTCGCAGGGTTGGTGCGGGGGTTGTACACGCCCAAAATTTCCAAAAAGCGACCATCGCGGGGAGACTCTTTATCAGCAGCCACCAGGCGGTACGTGGGTTGGCCTTTGAGACCAATACGACGTAAACGAATTCTTACCATTTTTCTTACTCCTTGAAATAGTGCGTTCTTGGCGCTAGAGACAGCACCTTTACGCTTTAGTTTAGTTTGTGTCTCAGGCAGGCAAGAGAGGTGTGTGACAAGGAATCACACGGTTGCGAGCTGAAAGCACAAGGACGTATTTTACCAGAGAAAAAGGGATTAGCCAGAAATTTCCTTCCGCACCACCGGTGCGACCTTGGTGCCGAGCAATTCGATGGCACGCATCATTTTTGCGTGTGGAATGGAGCCAACACCAAGCTGGATCAGGAAACGCCCATGGCCGAAGATCTTATGCTGGAAGAGGATTTTTTCGATGACTTCATCGGGGGTGCCGACAAAGTCTGAGCCGCGCAAAGAGCGAGAGCCTTCAAATTGCTGGCGGGTTATTCCAGACCAACCGCGTTCTTTTCCGATCTTGTTCATCATGTGCTGGAAGGATGGGAAGTAATCATCTGCGGCTTGTTTTGAGTCATCGCCGATGAATCCGTGTGAGTTGATGCTTAGCTGAATATCTGTCGGGTTGTGACCTGCCTCCGAAGCAGAAGCACGATACAGGTCGGTGAGAGGCGCGAAGCGTTCGGGCATTCCGCCGATGATGGCAAGAGCCATCGGCAAGCCAAGAGTCCCTGCGCGGACGACTGATTCCGGTGTACCGCCCACGGCGATCCAGACGGGTATTTTTTCTTGATGCGGGCGGGGGTAAATTCCCTGCTCGAACAAGGCGGGACGGTGCTTGCCTGCCCAAGTGATAATTTCGGTCTCACGCAACTTTAAAAGTAATTCCAATTTTTCGGAAAATAATTCGTTGTAATCGTTGAGGTCATAGCCGAAGAGCGGAAACGATTCAACGAAGGAACCGCGCCCTGCCATGATCTCGGCGCGACCTTTGGAAAGCAGATCGAGCGTGGCGAAATCTTGAAAGACACGCACGGGGTCATCGGAACTGAGCACAGTGACGGCAGTGCTGAGGCGGATGTTCTTTGTCTTTGCGGCGGCGGCAGCCAAAATGGTGACGGGAGAGGATGAAATAAAATCGGGGCGGTGATGTTCGCCAAGGCCAAAGACATCCAGTCCAACCTGATCAGCAAGTTCGATGGTTTCCATCAGGTTGCTCATGCGTTCGGTGGGGCTGAGCATGG
>CAZHOX010000005.1:0-41745 GCA_964534345.1 uncultured Anaerolinea sp. | reverse complement strand
GCATCACAGCAGATAGAAGCCCGCCGGGTTTGTCGCTGGCTTGCAAAACAAATGCGCCTGCTCCGTCTCCAAAAAGGATACAAGTATTACGATCCTTCCAATTCGTGAAACGGGAAAGGGTCTCTGAACCAATCACCAAAGCATTTTTGATGGACCCGCTGCGAATGGCTTGCGCCGCCATATTTGTGGCATAGATAAAACCTGAGCAGGCGGCCAGCAAATCAAATGCGCCAGCCTTGGTTGCACCAATTTGATCTTGAATGAGACAAGCCGTGGCAGGGAAAATATATTCAGGGGAAGAACTGGTCAAAATGATCAAATCCAATTCGGTTGGGGCAAGGTTTGCCACCTGCAAGGCTTTTATGGCAGCTTCCACCGCCAGCGTAGAAGGGAATTGATCTTCACGGGCTATGTGACGCTCACGAATGCCGGTATGAGAGCGAATCCATTCGTCATTCGTATCCACCATTTTGGAAATATCATCATTGGTAAGAACAGGTTCAGGCACGCTAATGCCCCAACCTGTAATATGCGCAAATGGCATTCTAGCTCCTTTATTGGTAGCGGCTCATGATCAATGTAGCGTTATGTCCGCCAAAGCCAAATGAATTGGACATGACATTATTCACAATAGTTTTGCGCGGCTGGTTGGGGACATAGTCCAAGTCACACACTGGGTCTGGCGTTTCGTAGTTGATCGTCGGCGGCAATGTATTATTCACGATCGCCAAAGCGCTGATAATCCCCTCCAAAGCTCCAGATGCGCCAAGCAAGTGACCTGTCATAGATTTAGTGGAAGAGACCGGAGTTTTATATGCCTGTTCACCAAACACAGTCTTGATGGCGGCTGTTTCACTTTTATCATTCAAATAAGTGGAGGTGCCATGCGCATTGATATAGCTAATATTCTCCGGCTTGAGGTTTGCATTTTGCAGCGCTAACTGCATGGAAATGGCGGCCCCTGCACCATTCTCAGCAGGCGCAGAAATGTGATGCGCGTCATCTGAAGTACCATAACCGCCAAATTCACACAGAATGTTCGCACCGCGTGCCTGCGCATGTTCAAGTGATTCAAGGATCACAATGCCAGACCCTTCCCCCATCAAGAATCCATCCCGATCCTTGTCAAATGGACGGGAAGCACGCTGCGGGTCATCGTTGCGGGTGGAGAGAGCTGTCATCACATTCATTCCAGCCATCGTCACTGCTGTAATAGCCGCCTCCGATGCGCCAGCGATCATCACATCAGCAGAACCACGGCGAATCATTTCCGCGGCTTCGCCAAGTGAGTTTGTACCAGAAGCGCAAGCAGTAGCCAAAGACATGTTTGGGCCACGCACCCCCACACGAATGGCAATATTCCCAGCCGCACTATCCGAGATCATCATAGGGATAAGGAACGGGCTGATACGCTCCGGACCGCGTTCACGCAAAACCTCGTACTGCTCAAGCAAGGTAATAATTCCGCCAATACCGGTACCGATCAAAATACCTACACGGTCACGGTTTGATTCGGTAATTGTGAGATTCGCGTGTGACATCGCCTCCAAAGTTGCGGCCGTTGCAAATTGAGTAAAACGATCCATCTTACGAGCCTCACGCGTACCGAACAACGCCACAGGGTCAAAGCCCTTTACTTCCGCCGCAAACTTTGTCTTATGAGCGCTGGCATCAAAAGCAGTAATGGGAGCCGCACCAGATCTTCCCGCCAACAAAGCCTCCCAGGTATCCTTTACATTATTTCCAACCGGGCTCACACAGCCCAGCCCTGTCACAACTACACGGTTTCTCATACGTGTTCTCCTTTAAAACTGTATCAATATAATAAATAAGGACAAGTTGAACTTGTCCTTATTACCGATATAACCCTGCAATATGCCTGAAGACACGCTACTTGTTACATTTTTCTCAAAGTTGACCAAGCCTGCTGTATATGCATTCTGTCATGATCAGCAAAAAAACTGATCACTTCAAGGAAATTGGTTGGCCCAAAAATGGCATGGCGGGCTTTTCGATCCCACTCACCGGCAGGAATGTTTTTCAACTGGGTCAATGTTTCGCGCCTAGCCTCATTAAATTCCTTCAGCGCCAACGCGCCATCTTCATGCAAATAATCCCGCTGGCTTGCCCACACGCTCGTATCAGGGCGTGGAATAAACGGCTCACTCCCATCCTTGAACAAACCGACCTGCATGTGATGAACCTCGCGCTCAGTGTCCCGCAAATGACAGATCAACTCCGTCAACGACCAATCATCATGAGCAGTCTTGCGGTGCCATGCATCAACGTCCAATCCGCGCAACAGGCCATTCAAAGTAGCTGGCGTTGCACTCAAGAGTGAAAGTATAGAATCCCTTGTTTTAAAGGATGGCATCAAAGCTGAGTAATCGATGGAATCAAGCCACCGGATCAGGTCGGATAAAGTACCACGAGGCTGCGCATCTTTTTCTAAACCGGGAGCTGATTCTACATCCACGTGAAATGCAGCCAGCCCAAGCTTTTTCGATGGAACAATATCACGCTCCAAATCATTGCCCACCATCAATATTGGACCCTCAGGCCACCCCATACGGCCAAGCACTTCAGCATAGTACGCAGGGTGAGTCTTCGTAAAATGAAAATTTTCGAAAGAGGAAACTAATTCAAACTGTGTTGGGTCAAATCCTGCCCAGCGTAGGCGATGATAGGTAGCCATTCGCGGAAAGAGCGGATCTGTAGCAATTGCAACACGGTACCCTTTTGCAATTGCCCAATCTACAAAGGTTTTTGCATCCAGTACCTGTGTTGTCAAACCACCCAGATTGGGAAAAACATTATCGTAAAATCTTTCGATCGCAGGCTCGATCTCGCCGCGCGACACGTTGAGCTGTGGATAAAATTCCGCCTCGAAGACATCCTGCAATGTGCGCGAAAAATCATCACTCTCATTCATGGAATGCGTCCCCTTGAGCAATGCCCGAAGCATAATATCGGGCGCAGCGTGAGGGGTAAGCTCTTTGGATAACGAGTGAAAATAGGCCGGAATAAACGCCTGTAAATTCGTGTTAAGAAGGGTGTCGTCGAGATCTAACAGAAGAGTTAACGTCATGGTATTAGACTCCCCCGGAGTCTGTCTCTTTATTCTTTTACTTCAAAAGTAAACGGTAGGGCATGGCACTCTCCACACCCTATTTCCGGTTCCGAAACATCCCGCTTTGACTTTTCACAAAATGCGCTTACCAGCACACGGCGCTGAAAGACGGCTGAGATCGGCCGCCCTACTCTTACCTTCAATTTTAAGAATTGACAGGAATTCGCGCGCGCAATATCTGGCACCGGGCAGGAACGACACAGGTCCGGCGTCCAGGCCTGTCCTTGCGCATCCAACAATCTACATTCTTCTACATTGCGGCCACGGTAATAGTCGCCATAGAAGTGTGGGCATTCGCGCCCGGCGGGAGTCTTCATAAATTCAGTTTATACGCGGGTAACGTACTCGCCTGTGCGGGTGTCCACACGGATGGTATCACCAACATTAACGAAATTCGGGCATTGCACAGTCACACCAGTTTCAGTTGTGACTTTCTTGGTCACACCAGTGGCGGTATCGCCGCGAATAGCCATTTCAGCCTCGACAACTTTCAAATCCACTGAGGTGGGTAATTCAATATCAATAGCTTCGCCTTTGTAGAAGGTCAATTTGACTTCCATACCTTCTTTGAGATATTGAGCGCTTTCACCAAGGGATTCCTGCTTGATGCCTGGCTGTTCGAATGTGACGTTATCCATAAAGTAATATAAATCGCCGTCATTGTAGAGGTAGGATACATTGGCGAAATCAAGGCTTACATCCTGAACTGACTGACCAGAATTGAATGTGCGTTCAATTGTGGAACCAGTTAACAAATTGCGGGCCTTAACTTTAATATTGGCATTGCCACGGCCAGTTTTATTGTGGCTGTAATCCAACACTTTTAAGAGGTTGCCATCCAATTCGAACGTGACGCCTTTGCGAAGTTCATTTACATCGATCATGCTTAACTTTCCTTGATTGTTTGATTTTTTGAGCGGGCGGATTATACCAATGAGTTTGGAGCAGTGTCCAGTGAGAAGAGCGGTATTTAGTTGGTGTTGAGCATTTTTTAGTGAGAGGCTTCAGACGATGGATCGTCTTTTAACAATTGTATAGCGTGCTGTAAAACAGGAATAACCGTTTGCAGGTTTTCTGTTGCACCTTTGGGGCTGCCTGGCAGGTTAATAATGAGGGTACGTCCACGGATACCTGCAATGGCACGAGAAAGCATGGCATGAGGTGTCTTTTTGAGGCTCTCAGCCCGCATGGCTTCTGCAAGACCGGGAGCATCCCGTTGAATAATGGCACGCGTGGCTTCGGGAGCTACATCTCTTGGGGCAAAACCTGTGCTGCCTGTGGTGAGAATAATATCAAACTCACCGCTGTCGGCCCAATCTGTCAGTGTAGCGCGGATGGCTGATTCTTCATCGGGAAGGATATGTTGTTTGGCGACTGACCAACCTTGAGCGCGGACGAGAAGCGCGAGGGCGGGACCTGAGGCGTCTTCCCGTTCGCCGCGTGAGGAACGGTCCGAGAGAGTTAATATTCCAAATCGAATCATTTGAAAAATTCTTTTACGAAAACAACATCTTCGGTGGCGTGACGCCAGCCTTGGTTTTTATAAAATTGAATGGCTTCGGTGTTGTCATCCAGAACATGCATCAGGCACTTGAGGCAGCCTTTGGCTTGCAGACGTTTTTCCACTTCGCTGAGAAGCATGGCGCCAATACCCTGACCGCGAAAATCTCGATGGACTGCAAGGTGGTAAATCATTCCACGCCGCCCATCAAAAGCGCCGATCACTGTGCCTACAATTTCGTTGTTCGTTTCTGCCAGCAAAAATAAATCCGGGTCGCGTTCAAGTTTTTTTTGGATCTCTTCAGGCGTATCTGAGCGGCCAACATTCATCCCTTTTTCTATGCCATGCCAGAATGTTACAGTGCTTTCATAATCATTCGGGAAGGTAAATTCACGAAGGGCAATGTGCTGTTTGATCATGCAGATCGAATGGTTTGTTTCAGGATCGTAATGAGGTCATCTGGCATAAAAGGTTTGAGAAGGAAACCATTTGCGCCACGGCGCATGCATTCTTCCTTTACGCTTGCGCCAGAGGACATGACCACCCGTACATCTTTTGTGTCTGCGGAGGATCTAAGTTCTTCCAAAATTTCCAGGCCGCTTTGACGTGAAAGATGGACATCCAACAACAGGACATCTGGCCTTTCAAGCCTCACAGCAGCGGGGACATCGGCATCTGCCTGCAGGGCAACGACTTCAAAGCCCTCCATTTTGAGCAGCGTTTTCAAGAGCGAGACCATGGTGATATCATCTTCTGCGAGCAGTATTTTTTGCGCCATTCTTCTTCGCCTTTACTGGTTGTATTTTCTTCTTCGCCGGCTTTGATGTTTGCTTTGGTTCTATCTTCGGTTTTGGTTTTGATTTTTCCAAAGCAGCATTGATCACATCATCAACTGTTTCAGCGAAATAGAACTTCATAGTTTTCCTGATTTCATCAGGTACGTCGTCAATATCTGGTTCGTTATATTTTGGCAGGATCACCGTAGTCAGGCCGCTGCGATGTGCCGCGAGTACTTTTTCTTTGACGCCGCCAATAGCTAGTACCTGACCTCGCAGTGTGATTTCGCCGGTCATGCTTGTTTGAGGCTTGACCTTGCGCCCAGTAGCTAACGACACAATGGATGTAGCCATTGTCACTCCGGCTGATGGGCCATCTTTGGGTTGTGCGCCGGATGGGATATGCATGTGGATATCATGCTTCTCAAAAAACTCGCGTGGAATATCGAAAGAATCTGCCCGTGAACGAACGTAAGACAATGCTGCTCGCGCGGACTCCTGCATGACGTTACCAATAGAGCCGGTTACTTGAAAACCACGCCCACCTGGCATAAAAGTGGTTTCGATGAAGAGCACATCGCCGCCAAAGGAAGTCCATGCCAGGCCAGGAACCACACCTGGGATGGAGATACGTTTATTGAGTTCTTCCGGACCGAGAAAGACGGGGTGGTCGAGGTATTCTTCGACTAGTTTGGGTGTGATCTCAAACTTCTCCACGCTTCCTTCAGCGATCTTTGTGCCAACCTTTCGGCAGACTGCGCCGATCTTACGCTCTAAATTTCGGACGCCTGCCTCACGAGTATATTGACGGATAAGCATTTGCAAAGCGTCATCCGTAAATTTGATCTCATCTTCGTGTAAACTGTTTTCGCGGATCTGGCGCGGAATCAAATATCCACGAGCAATGGACATCTTCTCATTTTCGGTATAGCCGGATAAATAGATGATCTCCATTCTGTCACGCAGCGCGCGCGGAATGGTCTCCAAGGTATTCGCTGTAGTAATGAAGAACACCTGCGAGAGATCATAAGATACTTCAAGATAGTTATCGCGGAATTCGCTGTTCTGTTCGGGGTCCAATACTTCAAGCAAGGCAGAAGCCGGGTCACCATGAAAATCGTTGGTGAGTTTATCCACTTCGTCCAACATGAAAACAGGATTCTTCGAATCTACACGACGCAGGGATTGCAAAATTCGTCCCGGCATGGCACCAATGTAGGTACGGCGATGGCCGCGGATCTCTGCTTCATCTCTCACACCGCCCAGCGAGGCACGGATAAATTTCCGTTCCATGGCGCGTGCAATCGACTGTCCGAGTGATGTCTTGCCTACCCCAGGAGGGCCAACAAAACAAAGGATAACGCCTTCACGTTCCTTGCGAATGGCATCCTTCGATTCTTCCTTTGCTTCATCTTTGCGGTCGATGCGAAGTTTGCGAATGGCAAGAAATTCGAGGATGCGGTCTTTTACGTCTTCAAGCCCAAAATGGTCTTTATTTAGAATCTCGCGAGCATGTGCAATTTCCAAATTATCTGCTGTGGATTTTGACCACGGAAGGGTGACAAGCCAATCCAGATATGTGCGGATGACTCCATATTCTGCGGCAGCCGTTGGCAAACGGGAGAGACGATCCAACTCCCTTTTGGCCTGTTTCAATGCTTCCTCGGGCATTTTCGCTTCTTCGATCTTTTTGCGAAAATCCTCCGCCTCCTCAGATTGCTCGTCTTTGTCACCCAACTCACGTTGGATGGCTTTCATCTGTTCGCGCAGGAAATATTCACGTTGTACTTTTTCGATCTCGCCGCGCGCTTCGTTCTGGATCTTTTGTCCGATCTGCAGCACTTCTGCTTCACGGACAAGCAAGCCGATCAATTTCTTGAGCTTTTCGTATACCGAATCCAGTTCCAAGATTTCCTGGGCATCTTTCAACTCAATGCGCTGGAAATTGGCAATGGTGTAAACAGTTTGCAACGGGTCTTCCAGCGAAGTGATCGAGTTGACCAATTCATCTGGGAAGGAAGGGATCATTTGTGTGATCTGCTGAAACTGGTCACGCGCATTGCGAGCAAGAGCGTCTGTCTCTATATTTTTTTCTTCGGTTTCAGGCAGCAACTCAATATGAGCCTTCAAATATGGCTCTTCTTCAACAAATTCACCGAGGCGAAAACGCTGCATTCCCTGAACAAGCAGGCGGACTGTTCCATCGGGTGCACGCAGTAATCGATGAACAGTTGCAATTGTGCCAATTCGGTATAACTCATTGGGGCCGGGAGTCTCTTTTTCGGGGTCGAGCGCAGCAACGAGGCCAACTAACTTATCTCCGCCAACCACATCGTCCACCAGTTTGATGGAACGCGGCTGACCTACAGTTAATGGAACTGCCGTGTTGGGATAGACAACAACTCCGCGTAAGGGAAGGATGGGAAGCACATCGGGGAATTTCTGCCCTTCGTTTTTGCCATCCTCTTGCGGGTCGGAAGAAGCGTCATCCTTTTTTTGAAATCTCGAAAAGACCGACGTCAAAAATGTATTCATTAATTCCTCGTCGGTTTCACCTATCGTTTGAAAAAATTCTTGGATACCGGATTGCCATCTTTGTGCAGGCATATTTGTTTATTCAACCTTGATCTGATTTGGTTTTGATTTTGGGAGTGAGATCGTTAGAAAACCGTCTTTGTATTCCGCCAGCGCTTTTTCAACATTGACTTGACCAGGCAGCCCCACAGCTGTTGCAAATTTCCCGAACCTGATTTCCATTTGATGATATGCACGCCTTTCTGGCAAGTCAGACCGTGCCCCCATAATTAACAGCGTGTCGTTTTCAAGCGTGACTTCAAAGTCTTCTTCGCGCATCCCCGCTATTTCCATACGTATGATGTATGCGTCTTCTGTTTCGTATGCGTCAGTGGGGGGACTCCAAACATTAGGGCGTATTTGCCAGCTTACCGCATGAAGGATCTCACGGCGGAAATCCATGTACGTTTCACTTGACTTGCGAACAACGGTTGGCATGGAAGCTTCCTCCTTCTGATTCGCTTTTTATTTTTCTTTAGTGCCCTCGGAAGGAATCGAACCTTCAACCTCCTGCTTAGAAGGCAGTTGCTCTGTCCGTTGAGCTACGAGGGCAATCACTCCATTTTACTCGCTCACCCTAATAGTGGGCTCGTGAAATTGATAAGGTCTTAATCCGCGATACACCCGCGGGCCTGCAATGGTTTTCAGAATGATATCCGCTGGTCGCCCCAGTCGTTTACCAAGTTCCTCAGCAGACATTGGAATATTCCCATTAACTAAAAAGGTTCTAAAGATCGCTTCTACAATGGCTGTTCGTTCACTCGTAAACCCGGGTAGAAGTGCGCAATGACTCATCAAAGCATGTTGAACGCCATCTACGGGTTTTACTTCTGCGGTCAGCGGGTCGATCCAATCCACCAAATCGCCTTCTTCAACACTTGCAAAGACATTCTGATGCTCCTCACATAATAATGTGCGCAAAAACACGTGCCAGTCTCGTTCGCTTTTCTTCCACCACTCAAAATCAATGTGAAAAGGTGTCTTTATATTTGGTTTTAGCAAGCTCATTCTGCCTCCATATCGAGGCGGAAATGTAAATCGCCTACATGCTTAAATACAGGATTGGTTGCCAACAGTGCGAACAATGGAGCAGGTGGTACACGGCGAACAAGGTTGACGGCCGCATACAATTCTTGTGCATGTACGTGTCCCTGAGGGTTCGATTTTGTCAATTCACGCATCACGAGAAGCACCAGATCATCAAATGAGCGTTTCTTCTCCCAGACAGGGTCGAGCGTCTTAAAATCTGGAACATGAATAACCATACGGTCATTAAATTCAGCAGTGATGGGCTGCTTTAACATGGCAAAAACAAATCCGCCATCGGTGCCAACCATAACAGTACGAACCCAATCTTTTGCAGATCGCTGGCTTTTCACTTCCACGATCACTTCGCCCGGGTTTTCGCCTTTACGCAATTGAACGAGAGAGCCCGGAATCAATGCATGTGCCTTGTACCACTCTCGCAGGCCAAAGACATAACCATGAGTCAACACAACCCAGGCAGGGATACGCTGTTTTGTTTTTCCATCTACCAGTGTAAAACGTACACGTTCTGTTTCATATGCAGTTGGGAATAACTTACGCGCCCGTGGAGACATGGGCAACGTCCCAGCACGGAGATGGGGATAAATAAGCGATACTGTAATCGAAGAAATCTCTTCGCGGGCATCCAAGTCTTCGGACGGAGTCAACTCATCGTCCAGTTGTGATTCGAGGCTTTTCATCGCAGGAGTTAAGAGATTACGATCATGCTCGATCTCAACATATTGCAGCGGAGCAGGAACCTCCCGTACATAATCAGGTTCAAGTCGGCGCAAGCACCATAAAACCTGACCAGCAGGGCCAACCTCATCAAAGCGGTCATCATCCTGCAAAGCATAATTCAAAGAGAACTCGGCCAATCTCGGATTTACACCAGCAGGTAGTTCGATCTCTTTGATCAATGCATCAGTTTGCAAAGGCTCTCCGCCAGACATATCCAAAACAGCTTCTGCAAGATTCAACTGACCTTGATTAATATCGATCAAGAGCGCGCGTGGAAACCAGCGGCCAGCAATCTTCACCAAACCGCTATCAAGATCAAAAGCCTTTTCAAGTTTTCTCTCAATGGCATCGCCATGCTCAAGTAAAATGACAGCAGAACTAACCTCATCACTCTCTGGCGTAACAATGGGAGCATCATTTAAAGGATGAGATTCAAGCCGCGCGGCAAACATCCGTTCCGATTGATCTTCCATTTCAACAGTGAGAACATCAAAGCCGCTTACAGAGGGATTCACCCCAGAGCGTACATTTGTAACCTTTCCTCGCTGCCAATCCAATGCCGGAAAAACAAGATCATCACCAACCTCATATTTTTCCTTTGGAAGAAAACTCTTTCCAGCAGCTTTCTGTCTGCTCTCTGCAGCTTTGCGTTCCGCGCGAATACGTGCTTCAACAAATTCCGAAGCAAGATCACGTGTTGTTAACGGGGTCTCACGCTCAAAGAGAAAGGTATGAAGATTTTCAACGTCTTGCGGGGTGACTTGAAGGGACAACCAATATTCGTTGGGAAGTTTAAATGCGCCTGCCATACTCAGCCTTGTAATGAATTTATGCCTAAAACACGGCGCACTGATTATACCTTACCTTGTACAGACTTCCCATACTTTGCGAAAAAAAGTACAGAGATATTGAAGTGTAAGAAACCACACAATTTCTTCATCCAGTTATCCGCATAGCATAGTAAATTTTGTCGAATTAATAGCGTCAACATTACAGAGGATAAAATGAAAAAACAGATTTTGCTCATCACCATATTAACATTAACCATTGCCCTTTCCGCCTGCGGAGGAGGAGAAACGCCTCTTCCCGCGACCGAACCTGTCTCCCCAACCGAAGCAGTTTCCCAGCCGACAGATGCTCCCACCGCAACTGATACAGCAACTTCAGCAACCGAAGCACCAACTGCAACAGAAGCTTCCACAGCCAGCAGCACATCTACCGGCGTAAGCTTTATAAATGACATCAAACCGATTTTCGATACGCGCTGCATCAAGTGCCATGGCGTAGAGCGAGTCAAAGAAGGCCTTGATATGCAAACCTACGAAAATATCATGGCAGGCTCACGCAATGGCCCAGTGATCGAACCAGGCAACGCAGACAACAGCTACCTCGTTCAACAGATCGTGGATGGAGAAATGCCAGAGCGCGGAGATCCCGTCACTCCTGATGAATTGCAACTTATTATTGACTGGGTCAACCAAGGTGCATTGAACAATTAGCAACAACCTTTCAACCTGACATTCCACATTCCTAAAAGCGGCTTCGGTCATGAGGTCGCTTTTTCAATTAAGTCCATTTATAATATCTCATACAACTCCCCAGCCAATGGACACACAACACCAACCCACCCCCATCATCCAACCACCAAAGGAATTTTTCCTGACATCATTTAAACTGCCAGATATCAGTTTCTGGCAGGATGACCCTACCACCCCATCGGATATCAATTTTGAAAAAATGGCACAAATGACTCGTGGTGTCATCATCCGTGCGGGGCAGAATCTTTGGGAGGATATAAAATTCAAAACGTCATGGGCGAATGCAAAGCAAGCCGGATTGTTGCGCGGCTCCTATTGGTTCTATGACAGCCGCGCAAACCCAAAACGTCAAGCCGAAAAATGGGCACAAGTACTCGGAGATGACACCGGCGAAATGGAATTATGGTGTGACTTTGAAGACCGCTATGGCGGTCCATTCACAGGCTGGCGGCATTGGTTCGACTTCATGGAAAGATTGAAAGTCCTATTACCCAATAAAAAATTGGGAGTATACACAGGTTATTATTATTGGCTTGAATATGCAGCAGGAGTCTCTTATTTCTCTCAATACCCACTATGGATTGCAGCCTACAACACCGAAGCGCCGCGCGTCCCACCAATTTGGGATGACTGGACATACTGGCAATTCACAGATAACGGTGACGGAACTTTGTTCGGCGTGGAAAGCAAAAATATTGATTTGAATTATTTCAAGGGCACCGAAGAAGAATTTCTCGCGCGGTATCCAACTACACAAGTACAAGCCACCATTGTTGCAAAATTTGGAAATACATTGGTGGAATACAGGAGAGTTTCATGACCCAATACAGCATGACCCCATTCAACAGTGGAACTAGAATGAGAACTGATCACAGCGTCTTTGCAAGTGTTATCGCTTCCTATACTCGCGGACAACTGGTCGTTGGTGATGAAATTTGGGAAGCCCCTGCAGATGGCAATGAAGTAAAAAAAGGTGATAAATGGCTCAAAGTCACTTCGGTGGATGGTGTGAATGTAGCTGAACGAGGCTGGATGGCGTACATTCATAAAGGCGTCCCTATCTGCGATAACTTCAAAACCATTGAGGACCCTGATCCGAACCCAACCCCCATCTTTCCTGATTCTTTTACACTCACTGACCCCAGCGGCGCAAAAGCAGAATATAAATTCGTGAGAATTATCGAAGGGTAAAAAATATACTGAAATGTAGGAGACGAAACTCCTGCATTTTTTATTTTCAAAACCAAACTCCGCTATTTTTCGAGCACATTGCAAATTTTTAGGCCTATTGCCACAGATAGCCAGTATAAAAATCACCTTGACACATCACCCTCAGAGGCGTAAAATGCGATTAATCGGATTAATCAACTTTTATGCTCCGTGACCGTACTTCTCCGCATATCTCTGAGTTTCTTCGCTATCTGGCAGCACACCCAGAAGCAGAGAACGGCCTCCCCTCATTAACTGAACTTAGCAAAGAATTGGATATCAGCCTTGCTTCTCTGCGTGAACAACTGGAAGTTGCTCGCGCGCTTGGCTTTGTAGAAGTTCGGCAGAAGACAGGAACACGCCGGTTGAAGTATTCGTTTGCGCCTGCAATACGCCAAAGCCTGGGGTATGCGCTGGCAATGAACAATGATCACTTCCGCAAGTTTGCAGAAATGCGCAATCATTTAGAAGCCGCATATTGGCATGAAGCGGTTAAGCTGCTAACCGAATCTGATAAATACGAACTCGAAACCATCATCACCCGTGCATGGGATAAGATCCGCGGCACGCCTGTGCAAGTGCCGCACGAAGAACATCGCAAACTTCACCTCACTATTTTCAACCGTCTTGACAATCCATTCGTCATTGGTGTATTGGAAGCATACTGGGAAGCATATGAAGGCGTAGGGTTGAACGTCTTTGCTGGCGGGTATGAATATTTGCAAGAAGTGTGGAGATATCATCAGGTAATGGTCGAGTCCATTTGCAGCGGCCAGTTTGAGGTCGGGTATGAAGCGCTCGTCAAACATACTGACCTTTTGTATCACCGTCCGTAAAAATTTCGTCACAACAAGAAGTTTATTTTGTAGTGACGGTTAATCATAGAGGAGTTTCATGAACAGAATAGTGAACGATTTTTCCATCACTGTTGGCACAAAGAACGGCTCCGGCAGTTCCACAGCCAATAACACCATCCTGCGTTCTGTGTTCAAGATGGGCATTCCGGTTTCAGGCAAAAATCTTTTTCCATCTAATATTCAAGGTTTGCCGACCTGGTATACCATTCGCGTGAATAAGGATGGATTCATTGCACGACAGGATGCAAACGATATTGTGATCGCAATGAATCCTGACTCGTTCGTGCGTGACCTGGCATCTGTTACCCCGGGTGGAGCATTTTTCTACGCTGACGATATTAAGCAGCCCATTACTCGTACAGATATTGCCGTCTACCCCATGCCAATTAAAACTATTGTGAAGAATGACCCGAATGTTCCTACTGATTATCGTGACCTCGTAGGAAACATGGTTTACGTGGGCGTGCTTGCCCAAATGATCGGCATGGATATGGATAAGATCCTTGCTGCGCTCACCTTCCACTTCAAGGGCAAGCAGAAACCGATTGATATGAACTTTAATGCATTGAAGGCTGGCGCTGAGTGGGCAAAAGAAAATCTGGAAAAGAAAGACCCGTATTTTGTTGAACCCATGAACAAGACCGATGGCATGATCATGGCAGATGGAAATACGGCTGGTGCTCTCGGTTCCATTTTCGGCGGTGTGCAGTTTGCAGGTTGGTATCCCATCACTCCTGCCACTTCTTTGGCAGAAGGTTTGAACGATTATTTACCGGTTCTCCGCAAACGTGAAGACGGCAAACACACATACGCCATTGTGCAGGCGGAAGATGAACTCGCTGCGCTTGGTATGGCAATTGGCGCCGGCTGGGCTGGCTTACGTTCCATGACCTCCACTTCCGGCCCTGGCCTTTCGTTGATGACGGAGTTCGCTGGTTTGGCATATTATGCCGAAGTACCAGTGGTCATTTGGGATGTGCAGCGCATTGGACCCAGCACAGGTTTGCCGACCCGTACCTCGCAAGGTGATTTGACCTTTACTCATTTCATCGGCCACGGCGATTCTCATTCCATCATCTTATTGCCTGGTGATGTATACGAGTGCTTTGAATTTGGCTGGCAGTCTTTTGACATTGCCGAGCGTGCTCAGACCCCTGTCTTTGTATTGAGCGACCTCGACATGGGCATGAACCAGTGGATGAGCAAGCCCTTCCAATACCCAGAAACTCCGATGGACCGTGGCAAGGTTCTTTGGGAGAAAGACCTTGAAGAAATCAAGGGCAATTGGGGACGTTACCTCGACAAGGATGGTGATGGCGTTCCGTATCGAACCTTCCCTGGCAACAAGCACCCGATGAGCGCATACTTCACCCGCGGTACAGGCCACGATGAATATGCAAAATACACTGAAGATGCTGGCACTTATATGCGAAACATGGAGCGCCTTAAGTCTAAATTCTACAATGCGGCTAGCTACATGCCCAAGCCTGCGCTTCACGCAGTTAAAGGTGCAACGGTTGGTATTCTTGCTTACGGTTCTACAGAAAACGCAGTGCTTGAAGCGCAATATCATCTCTCCAAAGATGATGGGATCAATGCGGATTTCTTGCGTGTTCGCGCCATCCCATTCACAGAAGAAGTCACCAAGTTCATTGAAAAATATGACCAGATCTTCATTGTGGAAATGAACCGCGATGGACAGATGCACCAGATCCTGTTGACGGAATATCCGCAGTATGCTGCGAAGTTCAAATCTGTGGCGTACCATGATGGTTTGCCTGCGGCTGCAAAATGGGTTCGTGAAGGCATCCTTGCAAAATATGAAGCAGAAGGCAAAAAGCAGAAGGCTGTTGCGAAGAAAAAAGCTCCAGCTAAGAAAGTGACAACGAAAGCAGTAGCAGCTTCAAAGTCCAAGAAAGAAGCGAGCAAGAAGTCTGTTGCGAAAAAGGCTGCGGTCAAAAAATCCAAATCACCCGCGAAGGCAAAGCGGAAGTAGTTATCGGTATATAAGGAGAATATAAAATGACAGAAGCTCTCCCCATGGCTGGCGCACCGACAAATGTCAACCTTGCCGGCCTTACAAAAAATGATTATCGCGGCGCCCCCACCACGTTGTGTCAGGGCTGCGGACATAACTCGATCTCGAATCAGATCGTGGCTGCTTTGTATGAAATGAACATTGTGCCTGAAGATGTAATGAAGTTCAGCGGTATTGGCTGTTCATCCAAATCACCTACATATTTTCTGAACCGCACTTTCGGCTTCAACAGCTTGCACGGACGTATGCCGTCCATTGCGACTGGTGCGTTGTTTGCTGATGCGCGCATGAAGGGCATTGGCGTTTCAGGCGATGGCGACTCTGCCAGCATTGGCATGGGTCAGTTCAAGCACATCATGCGCCGCAATGTGAACATGGTGTACATCGTTGAAAACAATGGTGTGTATGGTCTGACAAAAGGTCAGTTCTCGGCTACTGCTGAAAAAGGTTTGCATTTGAAAAAGCAAGGCGAGAACCCCTACATGCCAGTGGATATTTGTATGGAAGCGCTCGTTTCCAATGCAACCTTTGTAGCGCGTTCCTTTGCTGGCAACCCCAAGCAGGTAAAGGAATTGCTGAAGGTTGCACTTGCACATGATGGTATTGCTGTGTTGGATATCATCAGTCCGTGCGTGACCTTCAACAATCAGGAAAATGCTTTCCATTCTTATTCGTGGGGCAAAGATCACGAAGAACCCCTACACGAAATTTCCTACATTGCCCCACGCAGCGAGATCATTCTTGAGCGCGAAATGGAAGAAGGCGAAGTGCGTGAAGTTTCCATGCATGATGGCTCAACAGTTATTTTGAAGAATCTTGAAAAAGGGTACGACCCCACTGATCGTTACGAAGCCTTGCGCGTGATGGAAGAAGCCCAACGCAATAACTGGCTGGTGACGGGCTTGCTGTATGTGAATACTACCAAGCCCAACCTGACCTCCATGTACAATCTGGTAGATACTCCCCTCAATCGGCTCACAGATGCTGACCTGCGACCAGAACGTGCCATGATCGACAAGATCAACTCGTTGATGTTCTAAATACCTTATACCCCTACCCTGCCCTCCCCCAATTGAAAAGCATAATTGGGGGAGGGTTTTAATAGGAAAATATGACAACTGAAACCACAACCGAAAAACTTGATTTCAAAAGAGTTCTGCCTGTTCTTGTCATTGTACTTGTTGACCTGATCGGCCTCTCCGTTATTATTCCCCTTTTACCTTTGTATGCAGCACGTTTTGGCTCTTCACCATTAGTGATTGGAATTTTGCAAGCCACATACCCTTTCATGCAATTTATTGGCGCACCGATCCTTGGGCGATTATCTGATCGATTCGGACGGAAACCAGTTTTGATCGCGAGTCAGATCGGGACATTGGCAGGGTTTCTGCTGCTTGGGTTTGCCGATTCTCTCTTCCTGCTTTTTGTCTCCCGCATTATTGACGGCCTCTCTGGTGCGAACATTGCAACTGCTCAAGCTGCAGTAGCAGACAGCACCACTGAAAAGACGCGCACACAAGGGTTAGGATTGATCGGTGCAGCATTTGGTGTTGGCTTCGTGATGGGGCCAATTATTGCCTTTATCGTCCTCGCTGCGACTGGCCAAAATTACCGTGCGGTTGCGTTCACGGCTGCGGTGTTTTCGCTGATCTCCATCTTGTTGACCAGTTTCTGGTTCAAGGAAACCTATACAGAGGTTGAAAATCCTGAAGCATCACGCAAACGACGTCCCTTCACCTTTAATGCATTGCGTGATTCTCTAAGCCGCCCCGCTATTGGATTTTTACTTCTTATCATGTTCTTCTATCAAGTTGCCTTTGGCGGTTACGAACAACTCTTTTCTCTTTTTACCCTCACTCGCCTCGGCATGGACGCACGCGACACATCCGGCCTATTTGCGCTCGCAGGTGTTCTCATTATTGTGGTGCAAGGTGGTTTGGTTGGACGCTGGTCTAAGGTAAAAGGCGATCGCTGGCTTGTGCTGATGGGGCTTGGAGCGCTCGCTGTAGGTTTGATCGGAACCGCGCTCACACCGGCCGTCCCCGTCCCGTGGTATGAAAAGGCCAGGGTACTTGAAAGCATGGCGGGACAAGGTGACTTCCGCGTCTCCATTCAAAGCATCAACATTCAATTGCCTGATGAAACAGCAAAAAGTTGGTTTGGCATCATTTGGCTGATGGTCGCCAGCATCCCAGCTGCATTAGGCGGCGGCGTGCTTCACCCAGCGATCAACAGCCTCATCACAAAAACTGCTGATAAAAGCGAAGTCGGCGGAGCCTTGGGCGTATCCACAGCGGCATATAGTGCAGCAAATGCGGTTGCACCCTTATTTTATGGAGCGCTCTTTCAATGGTTCGGCGGACCTGTCCCGTTCTTTGTGGGCGGTTTAATCCTTGCAATTTTATGGTTCTTTGCACCGCGAGTTGTAAAATAAGGTTTCAAGGTGACTGTCACTTGTAAAGCGGCAGTCACCTTCCTGGGCAGAAAAATAATTCTCTTCTTTCGGCATTTTCAAACAGTGCATTTTCTGTTCCCCAACCATAGAAGGTCAATAAGACTTGTGATAAAATTAATTTGTAAGAGGCAAACAGACTTTGTATGGCTTGAATCCTTAATTTGATTACATAGTAGATGCATAATTAAGTACAGATTATTTTATAAATCAAACATCCAAGTTGTTTCACGGGAGGAATATTCCGTTGAAAAAAAAAGTCCTCGTAATTGATGATGACACAGATCTACAAAAATTAATCACAACAATCCTCGAGACTTCAGAGATTATTGTCCATCTGGCATCCTCGGGGGAAGAGGGGCTAAAACAAGCCTACAAGATCCATCCAGACTTAGTTATTCTAGATGTTAATATGCCTGGCATGGATGGCTTCGAGGTTTGTTCTCGTATGCGCGAATTTTCCAATTTTCCAATTATGATGCTGACTGCCAGCATTCAAGAAAAAGATTTATTGCATGGATTTAATGTGGGGGTAGATGATTTTCTAGGAAAACCCTTCAACAAAAATGAACTTAAAGCACGCGTAAATGCATTACTGAGGCGTTCTGCATACAATCAAAATGCAAGTGAAGATTTGGAGAAAGTCAACTATACAGACTCCATTTTAGAAATTAACTTTTCGTCAAAGGTTGTTAAACTTTTTGGGAATATTGTAGAGCTTTCTCCCAAAGAATATGATTTATTAGCGTTTCTAGTGCGCGAGCAGGGAAAAACCATATCACATCGTGAATTGGTACGAGAAGCATGGGGCGAACTGTATTTCAATGATCCGTCTACATTATCTTTATACATTCACTACCTGAGAAATAAGTTACAGGATGTTCAAAATGGGCATCAGTATATTCGCACACGATGGGGACGTGGGTATTGGTTTGCGCCTCGCGACTCTGATGAGGCTTCATAAAAAAATCAGTTATTCTAAAAGAGAAGCTTAATCAATATCGCTGTATAAGCGCATTTACCATAGTGCTCAGGGGTCTCTCAAATAAATTCAAAGAAAGTTATAAGATTTAAAAAGAAATAAAGGGGTAAATTATGTCTATGCCAATTTTCAATCTGCTTTAAAAATAAAATCTTACAGGCAATTCTTTGGCAATTTAGATTTCCAGATTTATATTGCCATTTGTAAGCATATTATTATAGGCCTATTGCTTGAGTTTCTGTGCCTCCGTAATCCAGTGGTAAGGAAATTAATATTATGGAAAAATGGTATGTTGCTCGTAGTAAACCAAGAAGTGAAGAGTTGCTCTGGAAGCAGTTTTGTCTGCGAAACCTTGAGTCTTATTATCCATGTATCAAGGTACAGACTGTCAACCCTCGTGCCCGGCAGGTTCAGTCATATTTTCCCTGTTATCTATTCATCCATGTTGATTTAGACCAAATAGGCAAATCAGCCCTTGATTGGTTGCCAGGCAGCGCAGGACTAGTATCATTTGGTGATGAGCCAGCCTTTGTCCCAGACAATTTAGTTTATGCGATTAAAGAGCAAATTGAGAACTTAGATAACGGGTTAAACAAAAAAAACGTTAATTTGTATAAAGGTGATAGGATCGCTATTCATCGTGGAGCCTTTACAGGCTATGAAGGGGTCTTTGATGTTCAACTATCTGGGAGTGATCGAGTACGAATTCTCCTATCATTAATGGACAACCGCCTTATTCCTGTTGAATTACAAGCAAATCACATTCATTCGATTAATTAATAAATAGTTCAGGCAGGGGGAGCCTACATTATTAGAATAGCGCAAAAAATCTGACAAACTTTTAATGTCAGCAGGGCGGAGCATGTTCCAAATAAATTTTTTATTCTGTTTTGCCCAGAAGATTTTTTAAACATATTCAAAATTAAATTCATATATCGGTCAATTTAATATCTGCGAAATAGTTTAGAGGAAACCTCATGCATAACATAAATCTATTCAAGAACTTATCTGATCCAAACCCGAACCCACATAAAACAAGTTTTGATAACCGACAAGTCAAGGTTGTCATTGTAACTCTTGCAATTGTCTTCTCGCTGATTGGAATAAATTTTACCCATGCTTCTGCTGCTGGTACCACCTATTATGTAGACAAAACGAATGCATCATGCTCTGACGCCCAAGCTGGCACAACTGCCGCACTCCCCTTCTGCACAATAACAAAAGGGGCAAACATGGCAATTGCAGGCGATACTGTGAGAGTTCTAGCTGGAAATTATGCTGAAACTGTAACTGTACCTAGATCTGGAAGTGCCGGGCTTCCTATTACTTATTCTGCCACACCGAATGTCATAATAACTGGCAATGGCACAGCAAGCAACGGGAGTTCTTTTCGGATATCCAGCAAAAGCTATATTATTGTTGATGGATTTACAGTTACCGGCACTATAAGTTATGGCATTTATGTGAGTGCATCAAACCATATCACGATTTCAAACAATCATGTTAGCTATTCTGGCAAGCCAGTATCAGGTTCTACACGAGCGGGCATCTACTTAACCAGCACTGTTGATTCTTTAATTACAAACAACACAGTAGATCACAACAGCCAAGATGGTATTCGATTGACAACTGGAGCCATTAACAATGTTGTGAGCAACAACATTTCATTTGCTAATGCTGAGAAATGGCAACGCAACGCAACTGGAATTCAAGTCTATGGCAGCGGCAGCTACAACAACACAGTCATCCACAATACAACTTATGCCAATGAAGATTCTGGATTGCAATTTTACAATCTAACTCATGACAATTTTGTAGTTGGCAATCTAACATATGGCAATGGCGATCATGGCATTGATTTCGTTAATTCGCCAAACAATATAGTCACCAGTAATACAGTTCAGGGCAATCACACTGCTGGAATAAACCTGGAAGGAAGTGGAGCGCCAGCTTCGAGCGGGGCAAAGATTATAAATAACATCAGTGTCGATAATGGGATTGCGCCAATCACTGGTCAAAAGTCTAATATCCGTGTTGACGCCAACTCAATAGCAGGAACAACAATGGACTACAACCTTGTCTATTTAAGTAGTTCTGGCACAGTTCAGATTCAATGGAATAGTATTAATTATGCTACATTGGCTGCTTTCAAGACCGCAGTACCGGGACAAGAAGTGCATGGCTTGCAAGCAAATCCTTTATTTATTCTTCCTGTAACGCCTGCAACACGGCCACCTGCTCTACTCGTGGGCAATTACCATTTACAAGCCGGGTCGCAAGCCATTGATAGCGCAAATGCAGATGCAATAAACAATCCTATCAATGATATTGAAGGAAATTCTCGAATCGATGATCCAGCAACTATAAATACCGGTGCAGGGATCCGTACGTACGATGATCGCGGTGCTTATGAGTACCAACCTTCAGGTGGAATATCTACTCAAACGCCTACAATGACAGTAACCGGAATCCCAACCCAGGCTGCCACCAATACACCTACATCCATACACACATTAACTAACACTCCATCACAGACTCCTACAGCAACACTTACTAAAACACTGACACCTGCCTCTTCGTTGACTCCAACACCTACATTCACACCAGTTAATACAGCGCTGTCGCCAACATCTACAGCAACACAGACGCCAACCGCAACTTTTACTGCAACCCAAACAACTACACCAACCGGATCAGTGCTTACAATTATTACAGACGATTCTTATGTTCGAGAATCTGCTACAAACTCAAATTATGGTTCAAATGCACAACTATGGGTTGTAAGTGGAACCAACGCTAGCTATGAAGCGTATTTGAAATTTACAGTAACTGGCATAGCAGGAACGGTTCAAAGCGCCACTCTACGTGTTTACTCTACATCTTCGACTGTGGACGGGCCAGTAGTATATGCAACGACTAATGATTGGACTGAAGCAGGTATCACCTGGAATACGCGCCCTGCACGAACCAGTAATGGGGTAGATGACAAAGGCGCAATCGCAACAGGTGTCTGGGTTGAATACAATGTCACACCTTTCATAACAAGTGATGGAACCTATAGTTTTGTACTTGTTGCAACCAGCACAGACTCAGTCTCATTCTCATCAAGCGAAGGCAGCCAAGCGCCCCAGTTAGTATTGAATATTTCTCCGTAGAAGCAATTACGAGAAAAAACAGACATCTTTATCCAATTGTTGCAAAGAATACATCAATAGAAAAAGACCGAAAGCAGTCTCGCATGAATCACCTTAAACGAATTGCAAAAAATTCAGCTTTTCAGGCTATGGCTTATGGGGTTCAAAGTTTGACAGCGTTCTTCATCCCAGTTTATCTAGCTCGACTAGCCAGCGCTGAGTTACTTGGTCAGTATTCTACAATAATTACACTTATTACTTTATTCTCAACACTTGCCCGGTATGGTTTGCCTTCGTTACTAATTCGTGAGATTTCTCGAAGCCGTGAAAATCCCGAGAGAGTCGATAATTTAGTTAATGCTGCATTAGGGTTGACTACCATACTTTCGACTATCGCCATCATTTTGATGCTGCTTACATGTATATTGCTTAGTTACCCAGGCGTTATGTTTGTAGCGTGCATGGTGGCTGGGCTGGCATTAGGCATCGAGGCCCTGGCGTATATGATAGAGGCGTCGTTTCGCGGCAGGGAAATGATGGAATGGAGTGCGACCATCATCACTATTATGGAGGGCTCGTTCATGATTTTGGCCCTCGTGACAATACCCTTTCACGCAACCATTGACTGGCTCATGATCGCCTATCTGGCGTCTCGAATTATTTCACTAGCATCTGGCGTATGGATTTATCTGACGCGGTTTGGCAAACTGTACCCAACAATAGATAAAAAACTGTGGTCTTCTCTATTTAAAGCTGGCACCCCATTTGCAATCACAAATGGATTGTCATCGCTGTATATCCGTGTCGATGTTGTTTTTCTGTCTCGATTGGCCACAAATGCAGTTGTTGGGCTATATGAGGCGGCAAATAATCTGACTGTCCGCCTCAATGTTCTGGCAAGGACAGTCAATATTGCGCTCTACCCTTTTCTATCCTCCGAGTTTGCCAAAGATAAGCAATCGCTTCAACGATATACTGCAAGAACGATTCGATTGCTTATCATACCCAGCGTCTTGATAGCAGCTGTATTATGGGCGTTTGGGGATAGCATTGTTGTAATGGTTTATGGAGATAAGTTCGCTGCCGCGATTCAAGCTGTGAAATGGCTGGCGCTTATTATGCCATTCAAATTCATTGATACCTCCTTGGAGGTAGCTTTAAGTGCTAGCAATCGCGAAGGGAAGCGGGCTCAAGCTGTTTTGATCGCTGCTGCGACAAACCTGTTGCTCAACTTCGTACTGATTCCGAAATATTATCTGATGGGGGCAGTATATGCAACATTACTCACAGAAGTTGTACTCTTTGGAATGTATGTCTGGTATTTGCGCGAAGAAGCACGAGAAATGTTTACATGGCAGGGCTTTATCGGCCCCGGCCTGGGTGCTGCATTAATTCTTGGAGCGTCCTTACTGCTTAATACTATCAACATCTGGTTGCTGGGTGGAATATCGCTTGTGGCTTATGGATTAATTGTTGTATTAATAGACCGCTCCAGCCTTGATCTATTTCGTCAGATTGTTACAAACAGGCAACTTTGATGCAATCGCAACTTTCCCCCAAAACTGTTAGTTTTCTAGCTGGAAAAATAACACCTCAGCAAAACCGTTTGACTTCAATGCTGCGATTTGCAGTAATTGCTTATTTGGTGGGCGTGACTATCTTGTCAGTGGAGCAGTTTCTTAGCCTTCCTTCGAACCTAGGTTCTGTTGATTTTTGGAATTTGCTCTTCCTCCCAGTGTGTTGGTGGTACCTCATCCACACGCGCCAACCCATTCGGTTCCCTTATATTGCGGGTATGTGGTTTATCTTGCTGGGAAGTTTCATAGGCACTTTTTTTTCAATTAACCCGCTAGCCAGCTTTATCTTTCTCGCCAAGGAGATTTATCTCTATTTTTGGTTCGTTACTGTTACATTAGTATTGGCCAGTTTGGAATCAGTAATTGTGCGCCGCGTAATACTCGCCTGGACTATAGTTGTTGTTCTCCACGGGGTACTACTTACTGCCGAGTTCATTTCACCCAACTTTTACGGATTCGTTATTGCTATTCTGGGGAGTATTGGAAATGTAGATGTTCGATATCTAGGGCGGCCTGCCGGATTATTCGAGAATCCGGTCTGGGCAGCTTTATTCCAATTGATGGGGTTTGTTCCATTGCTCCTCGCAGGTCTGCGACGTGAATTGACATTGTTCTTAGGAGTAGTTCTACTTTTAGGCATTCTTGCAACTGCATCACTTGGCGCGCTTTCCGCGCTTCTGGGCGCCATAGCGGTTGCCGTACTCCTGCTTCTGCTCATAGGCGGGTATATGAAATTCCTTATCTGGTTGGCTGCCGTCACAACCTTTGCAGCAGGGTTATTCTTAGTCACTATTAGTCAATCACCAGATGTTTTAGCTCGCCTTGAGCATCTTACTACTGACCGTGCTGCACATACAGCAGGCGAGCGATTGGATCTCTGGGGAAGCGGTACTGAAATCCTGTTTTCTCCGAAATCTATTCTTGGAGTTGGCCCAAGCAACTATCGGGATTTTTTTGAAAATAAAACGCTACATAATGACTTCCTTGAATTTGGCGTAGAGCGTGGTGTTATCGGGCTGCTAGGGCTTGTATTGTTAGCCGGGGAAGCATGGAACAATGCGGTCAAGGTGCTGCTGAGCCAAATTAAAATCGGAAGCACGGTACAACCTAGTGGGGTCATTTTTATAGCCATGCTTTTTAGTATTTTGCTTGAATCAAATGCCCACCAAATTTTTCACTTTCGGAGTGTGTGGTTAGCGTTAGCATTTCTTGAGGCGACTCACTTGAAGATGACATCCACACCAACCGAAGCAGCAACCAGCAAAGGGGTAGGACGAGGCGAGACATCCCAATCGCCAACGCAAATAAATCACATTGGTGGAGGAAATATGGTTGTGGAATTTATCGGTTCTACCGGCGCTGGAAAAACGACAGTGATCGATGAGGTACGCCGCCGTCTGGCTAAAACCAGTAAAGTTACTACATCCATTGAGATGGCAACGGGATTGCTTGGTCTTCGGAGTGTTAAGAATCCAACGATCCAAAACCTGGCAATGGAGTTTGTGAGTTTGCCGTTCTTTATCTTTACGTTACCCAAATACCATAATTTCTTGCGCCATACCATACGGATATTTTGGCGCACAACAGGTTTTTCGATACAAACAATTCATAATCTACGAAGCCTTGTGCGTAAAATTGGCATGTATGAAATCACAAAATACTTGGGGAAAAATCAGGTTGTTCTCGTAGATGAAGGACCGGTTCTTGCCGCTCATATGTTTGTTCCTGCTGGAAATGCATATACCTCAGAAGAGATTAAACGCTTCACAGACTTACTCCCTTTGCCTGATCTTATTGTTTATATTCGGGCTTCTGTAAATACCATTATTGAGCGCACTCTTCGGCGTGCAGACCCGCCACGCGAAGTTGAATTAAGCGATCCGACTCAAATGGAAGCATATATCAGACGCACAGTTGATTTGTTTGACCAACTTACTCAAGCAGAAAATCTTCAGTCTCGACTTTTAGTTGTAGAGAGTCTTGATATTGCCAGCCCAGACTTTGAGCATATGACAGATAGAATTTCTCAAGAAATCACAGATAGATACTCTCAACAAAAAAGTCAAACCCTACAAAATAGCGCAACCCAAAAATCAAAATGATAAAAAAACTTCAACAACTTATTGAAAAACTCAATGCCAATGAAATAAAGTATTGCCACTGGAAAAGCAATTCAGCGCTTTCTCAAGTTCTCTCTGGTCAGACAGATGTTGATTTTCTCATTCATCGAAAGAATTGTGATTTATTTAGGCTGCTAATGAGTCAGCTGCAATTTCGACCAACTGGAATTCAAGGGGATGCGCCTTTTCCAGCAGTTGAACATTATTTTGCCATGGATGAGGAAACTGGAATTCTTGTTCATGTTCATGCATATTACCGTGTCATCACTGGTGAAAGTCTGTCAAAAAACCTTCACCTGCCGCTTGAAGAAATGTTGTTGCAAAATGTTCGTGAAGAAGATTCGATCAAGGTCCCTACAAAAAGTGCTGAGTTAGTAGTTTTCACTATTCGGATGATGTTGAAACACACTTCACTCGTTGAACTTTTCATGCTGGCGAGAGATTGGAAAGGAGTAAGACGGGAAATTGAATGGCTCTTCGATGCCAAGCCAAAAGATGAGACTCTTCAGTTGGTTGCTGACTGGCTGCCTTCCATGAACACCCGATTGTTTTCTGAATGTATTGATGCATTAAGAAAACCTGCCCCCCTACTAAACCGTATCAGTCTCGGTCTTCAATTGCGCTCTCGCCTCAATATTTATGCCAGAAACTCCCGGATTCAGTCTTGGTTGAGTGGAATTTATAAATTCTCACTTATGGCTTACGGCCGGCTAATGCGCTCGAAAAGAGGCATGATCCTCCAATCAGGGGGCGCTGTTATTGCTTTCGTTGGCCCGGAAGCAACTGGGAAATCAACGCTACTCACGGCCACCAAGCGCTGGCTGGGCGAACATTTTGTCATCGAACAAATTCATGCGGGTAAGCCAAAATCAACCCTGCTAACCCTGATACCTAATGCGTTATCACCATTTTTGCGCTCTGCGCTTCCCACATACCGGCCAAGCAAAATAGTAACTCAGCAAGTTTCTGCTGAGAAAGCTCACAAATCTGCCGAGGTTTACCCTCTTATTACTGCACTTCGATCAGTTTTTCTAGCCTATGATCGTCGATCTTTGTTAAGCCGTGCTTTTGCGAAAGCGGCAAATGGAAACATCGTTTTATGCGACCGGTATCCTTCCATGTCGAATGGCGCACCAGATGGCCCTCAACTGCAGCAATTTGTGATCGATCCAAAACGCTATCCTTTTCGAGCCTGGCTTGCTCGGACAGAAAAACGGTTATATGAAGAAATTCCAGCACCTGATATGGTTATCTCTTTATATGTTCCCGTGGAAGTTGCGCTTATGCGAAATAAAAACCGTGGCAAAGAGGAACCTGAAGATTATGTGCGTTATCGACATTCCCTGGCATCCAATCTGGAGTATGGAATTGCCCCAATTTACAAGATCAATACGGATCAGTCTCTTGAGATGACAGTTCTCGAAGTCAAGAAAAATATCTGGGGGAATTTGTAATCATTGTGGAACACGATAACCAGCCTCCCCATGTCAACCTAACTATCCCAACAAGGTGAATATGGAACACATTCAGAAAACAGATGTATTTGACAAAGTACCAAATCTAAACAGAAAAATTCGAGTGTTGTTAGTAGCTACTCGCCTGACAATTGGAGGCGATACGAATGTAATCCTAGATATTGCGAGTTACCTGAATCACCATACGCAATTTGATGTGCATCTGGCTGCAGGCCCAGTCCCTGCTCATGAAGTTGACTTAACATACCAAGCAAAAGAACGTGGAATTCCCCTAATAAACATTCCTAGTATGGTGACTTATATAAGCCCATGGCATATCTTACGTTCCAGCATGGAACTTTACGCCCACATACGGAAGGGGAAATACGACGTTGTTCACACAAATAACGCCATTGCAGGTGCGGCTGGACGATTGGCCGCAGCACTCGCTCGAGTTCCAGTAATCATTCACCATGTGCATGGCTGGGGGTTGCAAGATGATATGTCAAAAATAACTAAAATGCTTTATGTCAATTCGGAGCGATTTTCTGCTACATTTACAAATCGTTTGATTGCTGTATCCAAGCCAAACATAGAAAAAGGTCTGGCATATAAGATCTGTCAAGAAAACAAATTTAAGTTGATCTACAACGGAATTCCATTAGAAAAATTTCAGAAACAAGTCAATAAATCAGAAGTTTGTTCAGATCTAGGGTTGGATCCAGAATGCAAAATTATTGGCATGATCGGACGCCTTGATAAGCAAAAAAATCCATTGGATTTTATTCGGACTGCATCAATGGTGATAAAAAAATATCCAAAAGTTCAGTTTGTCATTGCAGGAGATGGTCCATTACGCAGTGAGTGTGAAAATTTGATAAGGGAGCTTAATCTTACCGAAAAATTTTTCCTCTTGGGGTACAGAAACGATATTGACAAAATCTATCCAATCCTTACCCTTACTGCGTTGAGTTCTTTATGGGAAGGTTTGCCCGTTGTATTTCAAGAGTCTATGATCGCGGGCAAACCAATCGTAGCAAATAATGTAGATGGCGCTCAAGATGTAATCATAGATGGGGAAACAGGTTATTTAGTATCTCCGCACCAACCACAAGAAATGGCTGATCGAATTTTAGCTCTACTACATAACGAAGAGTTATGCACCCAAATGGGCTTAGCTGCCAAGAAACTAGCTGAACAGTACTCCAGTGAAGGCATGATCAACCAAATTGAAACTCTATATTTAGAACTATTGAAAGAGTATTACAGTAAAAACTCAATCCGTGCATAAATCGCGAAGAAAGTCACGAGGAATAAAAACATGTTTCGCTATCAGGATATTGTTCATCAACCAATAAACATGACCACTGGGCCGATCAGTGGAGGACCGTTATGCGCATTTACAGTCGATGTCGAAGATTGGTATCAATCCAGCGTAGATTTTGATGCACCAATTACAGAACGAGTTGTCCGAAACACAGAGAAAATTCTAGAAATCCTTAATCGCCGCAATGTAAAGGGGACATTTTTCGTACAAGGGCGCGTCGCTGAGACTTTTCCACATTTACTTCAGCAGCTTGTTGCAGAGGGCCATGAAATTCAATCTCACGGGTACAGTCATCGTCCTGTAAATAAAATGGACAAGAAAACGTTAAAGATTGAACTGGAGCTAGCTCGAAAAACAGTTGAGGATGCTTGCGGCGTACAAGTTACTGCTTTTCGAGCTCCAGACTTTACTATTGACAGTGAAAATATTTGGGCATTGGAAGTATTAATAGAAACAGGCTTCACTGTTGATTCATCAATCTTTCCAATGAGAACTCATCGATATGGTATCTCTGGGTATCCTACAGTTCCACATCGGGTCCAACTGCCAGGCGGTGCAAGCATACTAGAGGTTCCTGTTGCAATTTGGGAATCAGGAAAAATTCGACTTCCAGTAGCAGGTGGAGGCTATTTTCGTCTCATTCCAGAATTCATCCTAGAGAAATTTTTCGCTTCGATGATGACCAAACAACCAGTAATCATATACTGCCACCCCTATGAGTACAACCCACATGATATGGATGAATACTACCGAATGAATGTATCAAAGACCTTCCTATTTACGCAGGGGCTTGGACGAAAATTCTACGGTAAGAAAATGGATGAGCTATTCCAAAGGTTACCCTTTGGGCGCTTTGATCAAGTATTGGAAACCTGGAGGATAAAATGAAAATCACATTTCTAACGACCGATGATCCTATTTACCTGCCTGCATTTTACGAGCATGTACTAAGCAAATACGGCAAACTGACTCAAGCCGTCTACAGTGTTCCACCACTCTATAAAAATCAAACTACTTTGCAAGCAGCACTAAGATACTACAAAACATTTGGCTTGATGGCTGCCCTAGGGCTTGGGACACGCGTTGGAATGGTTGCAATGCGAGGCCAGTCCATTGCTTCTGTATGTAAAAAGCATGGGGTAGCGTATGAATTAGTGCCGGATGTTAATGCAGAACAATTTAGACAACGCCTCCGTGAAGCCGGAACTGACTTGCTAATCTCAGTTAGTTGTCCTCAAATATTTAAGAAACCATTGATCGAGCTACCTAAATTAGGTTGTTTAAATATACATGGCGCAATTCTTCCGCACTATAGAGGGGTTTTACCCAGCTTTTGGATGCTCGCCAACCAAGAGAAAAACGCTGGTGTTTCAATTTACTATGTAAACGAAAAAATCGATGCGGGCGAATTATGCGGGCAACGCATTTTTGAGGTTCTACCAAGTGAATCCCTTGATAGCTTTATTACACGCTCGAAAGCCATTGCGGCAGAATTGCTGCTTGAAGTCCTGGGGAAAATAGAGGATGGAACTATTACGCAATCCCCGCTAAATCTAGCTGAAGGTTCTTATTACTCCTGGCCTGATAAAGAAGCGGTCAAGCGTTTTCGAGCTGGTGGACACCGGGTATGGTAGTTTCCACGAAAAAGCGGCCTTTTATACTTTTAGGGGTGGCTTTTAATGTTTGATTAGGAAAACAATGGTTGTACTTGGACGAATGGAACAACATGGAACTTAAATTTTATCTTCAAATCCTGATTCGCTGGTTCAGATTTTTGTTAATATTCATGCTCATTGGGGCAGGAGTTGGTTATATAGCCAGTCGACTTGAACAGCCGACCTACCAAGCAAGCACCAAAATTTTAGTTAGTAAAGATTTATCAGACCAGACTTCACAGTTTGCTTCCATGAATAATCAGCAGATTATTGATGCCAACATTCAATTATTGATTTCAAAAAGAGTCACTGATGAAGCTTCAAAACGGCTAAATTTCGAGATCAACTTAAAAGAATTTGGTTCTGTTCAGCAAATTCGGGCAACAAATGTGATTGAAATCGTGATGAAAGACAGTGATCCACAGCGAGCAGCTGCAATCGCAAATATGCTAGTCGAGGTATTAATCGATCAAAACACACAGGCGAGCGACAGCGCTTCAAGCGAAGAAGACCTCATGAAGAATATTGCTCAAGTTGAAGATCAAATTTCCAGCGTTCAAGCGAAAATCAATCAAATATCTAGTGAGCGTGTTGAAAGTCAACTGAAGCAAGTTAACGACCAGATCGCCTCTGTACAAGATGAGATATTAAAGCTCACCGCAGAAATTGGGTCTCTTAATTCCGTAAATTTTGCCAACGCAGAGCAAAGCAGCCAGCTTATCGAAAAGCAAACCAAATTAGCACAATTACAATCTCTGCTTACCCAATACCAGCAAATTCGTCTTAATCTGGAGTATGTTGGAAAACCTATTCTGAATTCAAGTGATATGGAGGGAGATTTGCAACTGCAACTTTTACAATCAACGATGGATCACTACCAGAATATTTACCTCGACCTATTAGATAATTTACAGGAAGCCAAGCTTGATCATATACGCAACACACAGACAATTGATCAAATAGAAATGGCGACGCCACCCAAAAAGCCCATTCACCCACAACCAGTTATATTTACGCTATTGGGAGGCGTCGTTAGCCTGATATTAGCAGTTGGCATAATTTTTATTTATGAGCAATTCATTTCAAATGTTTCAGGAAGGAAGCTATGAGCGACTCACAAGCATACCTTAAGACTTCAAAAGCCATCGATACTTCAGGCTCAAAAAGTTACAACTTTGTCAATGTTTTAAAGGTAGTTTCGGCAAATGTAGCCAAACGTTCTTTTGACATCACCATGTCAGTAGTTGGTTTGCTTTTGCTGTCACCTGTTTTTCTCTATGTGGCAATGCTAATTAAGCGAGACTCTCCTGGACCTGTTTTTTATTGGGGCCCACGAATGGGCATGAATAGGAAACCCTTTAAAATCCTCAAATTTCGCACCATGTACGAAGACCAACGAAGCTACAACGGACCAAGTGTCACTGCGCATGGGGATGACCGCATTACTCCGTTGGGGCACTGGCTGCGTGATACGAAAATTAATGAGTTGCCCCAACTCTGGAATGTGCTGATTGGTGAAATGAGTCTAGTCGGGCCACGCCCAGAAGATGTAAAAATTGCTGAAACATGGCCCAAAGATGCAGCAGAAGAAACTCTCTCCGTACGACCTGGTGTGACCAGCCCAGCCAGCATTCTTTATCATGATGAAGAAAAATTACTTTCCAGCACAGACTTAATGGGCGATTACTATAAGAATATCCTGCCCGACAAAATGAGACTTGATGGGTTATATGTTAGGTATCACTCATTTTTTTCGGATATTGATGTAATCTTTTGGACGCTAGCCATCCTAATCCCACAGATAGTTAAGGCTCGTATTCCTGAAGGGTACATTTTTGCAGGACCATTCACAGTATTGATTCGTCGTTATATGAGCTGGTTCACACTTGACCTAATCACAACGCTATTTGCAGTAGCACTTACCAGCTTAGTATGGAGTTTTAGTGCCCCGTTGAACTGGGAAACTACAAACCTCCTAGCACTTGGGGCTTTGATGGCTATTTTATTTAGCAGCTTCAACGCCATTTTTGGAGTCAACAAAGTAGATTGGTCGAAAGCTCAATTTAATGACGTCATTGGATTGGCGTTATCAGGTAGTTTTGCCACCATTGCCATCCTCATGCTTGTCTACTTAGAAATGAGCTATAAATGGCTGCCCTACCCACCGCTCCCGCCAATGATGGTACTGACCATTAGCTTATTAGCTGGGGCTGGCTTCCTAATCATGCGATATCGCCTACGGTTAATTACGACTATTGCTAATAGTTGGTTATCTTGGCGAAAAAATGATGTAGTTGTTGGAGAACGAGTGATAATCGCCGGCTCAGGCGAGGGAACACAAATTGCCAGCTGGTTGCTCCGTCGTAATATGTTTTGCGCTGCGTTTTCCCTGGTTGGAGTAGTAGACAATACAGACCCGACAACTTATGGAATGAAGGTTGAGGGTCTCTGGGTATTAGGGAGTGTTAATGACTTACCTGCCTTAATAGAGAAACATGACATTGGGGTAATTCTTTCCACATTACCCAAAAACTCCCCTGAGGTCCAATATTTATTCTCCCTAAAAAAGACTTTGCCTATCCGTATCATTTTCCTAAATGACTTAATGGGAATTGTAGATCAGCAAGTGAAAGAACTGACAGAAGCAACTGCTTCCTCATTCTGGCTGGATGAAAGACTTGAATTTACCGCCTTGCAAGACAATCTAACAGAGCTTCCCAGTTGGTTGCTTTTCCAGGATCGTTTGCGGCACTCTCTTGCACTCGCAAAACGAAATAATACTGAACCCGCGTTTGTGTTTGTTGAGTTAAAAGGGTTTCATTTCTCAAAAGACAATCTGGAACGAAATTCACTATTCAAGGATGTTGCTTATCGATTAAATCGCATCAAACGAGAAATCGACACCTTGGCTCGTTTTAACGACACTATGTTTGTTCTTTTGCTCGAAAACATCCCCAATAAATCCAATTTAGACTTGATTACAAAGAGAATATATGATGCCTTATCTGTGCCTTTCGAAACCAAAGGACAGGAAATCAGGATCGAGCCTAATATTTATGTTAGCACACATGGAGATTCAAGTGTTACAGAAGAGAGCCCAAAAACTGTGAATATTGCAGGGCTTTCGCTTACGCAAGCAAGAAAATCTGAAATCCAAGTGTAGTCTATTCATCTGAAGTAGTATCAATTTCACATCCAAATAAGCCGATCTCTTGCTTAGGTAATAACAAAACCCGTATGTGGGAAACACTCTTAAGCGTGGAATAAAGCAGAGACACAATCAATTCCAATTATGATCCATTAAAAAAATTTATTAACAGCGAGGTAATGAAATGAATTCTTTTTGGCAAGGAAAACAAGTACTTGTAACTGGAGCCGGCGGATTTATCGGAAGTCATCTTGTAGAGCGGCTAGTGACAGAAGGAGCCAACGTGCGCGCCTTTGTGCGCTATAACTCACGTGGCGATGCCGGATTGCTTCGCTTGTCACCCAAAGAGGTTACTCAGAAAATACAAATTGTGGCAGGTGACATTCGTGATGCTGATGCCATTCACAAGGCAGTGGAAGGTTGTCAAGTGGTTTTCCACTTAGGGGCTCTAATCTCCATCCCATATTCCTACCTTCACCCTCTTGAAGTTGCAGAAGCAAACGTGATGGGCACACTCAATGTCCTGCTGGCATGCAACAGATTAAAGGTCGATCGACTTATCCATACATCTACAAGTGAGGTTTATGGCACAGCATTACGGGTGCCCATCGATGAGGACCATCCACTACAAGGACAATCACCCTATTCTGCAAGCAAGATTGGTGCGGATAAGTTAGCAGAAAGCTTCCATTGTGCTTACAGCTTGCCGGTCGTAACCGTACGTCCGTTTAACACCTTTGGTCCACGCCAGTCAACCCGTGCAGTCATCCCAACAATTATTACACAAGCACTGGCCAAATCGGTTATCCGCCTAGGCAATCTGGAATCTACGCGAGACTTCACGTATGTTGATGATACTGTGGACGGATTTGTTAAGGCAGCTGAAACACCTGGCGTAGAAGGCAAAACTATGAATCTGGGAACAGGTTCTGAAATTAAGATCGGAACTCTTGTTGAAAAGATCATCCACCTGACAGGCAGTTCAGCACAAATCGAAATTGATACGTCTCGCCTACGTCCTGCTGATTCTGAAGTGCAGCGCCTCCTCTCGAACAATTCGCTTGCTGCAAAAACTATCGGGTGGATGCCACAAACCAGTTTTGATGATGGTTTGAAAAAAACCATAGAGTGGCTCAAAGACCATCTTCATCTTTACCAAATCGGTTCTTATCAGTTTTAAAAAAGGAGAAACCCATGAAAGCAATCGTACTAGCTGGTGGCAAAGGGAGACGGCTTGCACCGTATACCAAAATCCTACCAAAACCATTAATGCCAATTGGCGATATGCCTATTCTCGAGGTCATACTTCGACAGATGAAAATGGCAGGCATTGATGACGTGGTACTAACGGTAGGGCATCTTTCAGGATTGATGCGAACGTTCTTTCAAGATGGTCAACAATTGGATTTACATATCTCCTACAGTTATGAAGAAACTCCACTCGGGACCGCAGGTCCGATCGCATTTGTTGAAGGCCTCAATGATTCCTTTTTAGTGACCAATGGCGATGTGCTAACCACATTACGTTTTGATGACTTGTTACGATTCCATAAGGAGCAACAGGCAGCAGCTACCATCGCAACTCATCGCCGTGAAGTAAAAATTGATCTGGGCGTTATCGAATGGGATGGCAAGCCTGCCATTAAAGGCTATATCGAAAAACCGACCTATGATTATTCTGTCAGCATGGGTGTATATGTCTTTGATCCGCGAGTGGTCAAATTTATTCCACGCGGTGAGTATCTAGACTTTCCAGACCTTGTACGAAAGCTCATCAATGCCGGTGAAAAAGTGGTCGGCTACCCATTTGAAGGGTACTGGAAAGATCTAGGGTCACCTGATGACTACGAACAAGCAATGCTTGATTTTGAAAAAATGCATTCTGAATTTTTACCTTAGGAGAGTCAACTCATGAACTGGAAAATCCCTCTATCTGATATTGATTTTGGACCCGAAGAGACATCTGCAGTGTTAAGCGTTTTAGAAAGTCGCTGGTTGACAATGGGTGGTGTTACCCAAGCTTTTGAAAGCGAATTCTCAGCTTATGTCGGTGCGAAACATGCTCTTGCTGTCTCAAATTGTACTGCTGCACTCCACATGGCCTGTATGGCGATTGGGTTAATCCCCGGCGATGAAGTCATACTGCCTGCTCTGACATTTGTTGCTACCGCCAATGCTGTACGCTACACTGGTGCAACGCCTGTTTTCGCAGATGTAACAGATGAAAATAATCTGAACATATCACCGGAAAGCATTGAGCAGAGCATCACGCCACGGACACGTGCAATCATTGTCGTCCATTACGGCGGGTATCCATGTGATATGCCCCGTATCATGGAAATAGCCAAGAAAAATAACCTTTACGTAATTGAAGACGATGCTCACGCCATCGGTTCGGAATTGAATGGCATAAAACTCGGCAATTGGGGTGATATTAGCTGCTTTAGCTTTTTTTCCAATAAAAATATGACTACAGGCGAAGGCGGCATGGTCACCGCCAACGACGATAGCTTCGCTGAAAAATTGCGTCTATTCCGGTCTCATGGTATGACTTCGATGACTTGGGATCGTCACAAAGGACACGCTTGGAGCTACGATGTTGTTGAGCTTGGCTATAACTACCGCATAGATGAGATCCGAGCTGCGCTTGGAAGAGTCCAATTAAGCAAATTAGACAAAAATAATGCCCGCCGCCGTTCTCTCACGCAACAATACCGCGATGCCCTTCAAGAATTAGTGCCTGAAATAACCGTCCCCTTCGAAAATCACCCAGGTATTTCTGCTGCACATATTATGCCGATCCTACTACCCATTGGAACTGACCGTACCCAGTTTATGGAAAGCATGAAGGCACACGGAATTCAGACGAGCATCCATTACCCGCCAGCTCACCACTTTACAGCGTATCAAAATATCACACACTCAATGTTGCCAGTTACAGAAAATGTTGTAAAGCGTGAAGTTACCCTGCCTTTGTACCCAACTTTACACGATGAAGATATTGTATCGGTGGCAAAGACAATTCGGGAAGTTTTATCCTAACTATTTTATTCATGACTCAATTGGTGTTGATATTTGACGGAGCAGTTTCATGACCGCAGTTTCAAAGATCTATGTTGTATGCCTCTTAGGTGCTCTTATTCTAATTGCCTGTGGAGGCGGGAGAAACACAAGTATTGATGGTCAAACTCCAGAAATAACAACACCAATTGAATCGCAGCCTACAGATACAGTATCGCTACATGCAGCCTTCAACACTCAAGGGGATATTACCAAACTAATTGAACTAGGTTTCAACTTATTTGACGTCACTGGAAGCAAGACCAATCCTGCAGATACACTTGCGATCGTCAACGATCTGCCAGAAGGAACAATGGCATTAGTTTGGTTAGGGAATTTAGGAAACGCTCCTCCAGGTCAAGACTGCCCAGCACCGGGCTTTAGTGATGCTGAATTTAAAGCTGTCGTGGATATATTGGCCAACAGCCCAAAAGTTTTCGGTTACAACTTGGCAGATGAACCCCACCCATCTGCATGTCCAGAAGCTGTCAACATCATCAAAATTCGATCTGACTATATCCATGCTAATGCTCCTGGGCAAAAATCATATATCACGATCCAAGATGGGAGCAATATGTGTCCCGCAAGCGAGGGATGTGAATACAACGCTTTACGCCCGGAAATAACTCATGTTGATCTAATTGGAATTGACCCTTATCCCTGCCACTTCAATAACACTGGACAGCCTGTGAAATGTGACATCAGTAAAGTTTCAGAGCGAGTTCAAACGGCCCTGGCAAATGGAATTCCTGTATCTGCCATGGTGCCGGTTTTTCAGGCATTTGGACAAGAAGGTCGATTGGATGGAAAGAGCATTTATTACAGGACACCAACGACAAAGGAATTTCAGGATATGCTTAATCTCTGGGCATCCTTGGTGCCGACACCAGCTTTTGACTTTGCTTATACATGGGGTATCCAATGCAATGAACGTAGCTGCCCTGCTCCGCAAACTTTGAAAAACCACCCAGAGCTTCAAATTCTCATCAAGCAGCATAACTCCGCACCGTAGTATACAGAACAGGATACAAGAAAATTTCCAGGCGGGATGTTTTACTTATCTTGTATTGCACTCGCAAGCAGACAAATTCACCTGGTTTTGTCTTAAAACAATTCAAAGAAAAGTCAAAAACTTTATAAGAATTAAGGGTGTAAAGTATATCCACTTGCGTTTTTATACAGTTTTAAAAATACGATTCGGTGGATATTTCTTTTGTAATTTCCTATCTCAATTCATAATTCTTTTCAAACTATATCATGTGAAAGTCTTCATGAGGAAAAAATGAATAACGCTGCTCAGCAATTATTAGAAGAAAAAATTAGTGTACCAACAAGTTCTTATAGCACGGTTCAACAGCTAGCTCTTAAGATTAACATGTCATTTGATGAATTCGCTGGAGAGATGCGAAAACTTGGCTGCAGCGAACCTACTGCTGCAAAAATTTGGCGCGGCGAATATGAAACTTACGAGAACTTCAACGACCATGATATGTCACTAAGTAATCTTCGCAAGACTGCCAATGTATTGAAAGTAGGTATTGGAAAGCTCTTCCCTGACACTTATTCAGAAATACCCAAGCCGTCAAACCAAAAGGTTATAGATCAAAATTACATACCAATGACACCAAAAGAAATTGATGTTGTATAACCATCAGGAGTAAAGAATTATGAATGCAAAATTCAACATGAAGCCATTTTTGTATCGCATTTTCGCAGTACTTATAATTACACTAATGGCGCTTGCGGCTCTGCCTGTGACGCCAGCTTATGCAGCAACTTGTACTTTTACATCAGTTGGAGCTACTCCAAACTGGGGAACTAATGCCAGTTGGACAATCACTGGTGCAGGTTGCCCTGCAAGTGGTTCCACTTACCCTGGAAATACTGTAGGCAATACAGATAATGTTGTTATTGCGGCAGGAAGTGCAGTGGTTTTGGATGTTTCTCCGCTCCAGACCATTGGAACGATAACATTTAATGCGGGAGCGAATGCAAAAAGCCTGACATTCAGCGGAACCCAAACATTAACTTCCGGTGCAATTACCCTAAATGGGTCAACTGCTGGCGGCGGAACCCAACCTACCCTCCTTAATGTTGGCGCTGGTACTTTGTCGGCTACATCTATAGCACTTACCCCTTCCGCAGGTAATTTGAACAGCAATGCCAGACGTGCCCAACTTACAATTTCAACAGGGACAGTTAATGTTTCTGGAAATATTACAACGCCCAATGTAACAGCAGGCACGGGCACAGGCGTGCTCTTTACAGGCAATGGATCTGTGAACATAGGCGGCACCTTTTTAGGGGATGTAGATGCATTATTTACGCCAAGCACTGGCACGGTCAATTACAATGGCGCTGCACAGACCGTTTCGGCTTACGCATATAACAACCTAATTTTCAGTGGTACTGGCGCAAAAACAATGCCTGCCGGCACTTCAGTTACCGGCAATTTGAGCATTGCACCTACAGGGTCAGCAACAGCCAGCATTGCAGCAGGTCAAAATCTAAATATTGGAAGTCTCACACTTGGTGGTTTGGGTAGAATTAACGGCACCTGGGGAGGGACTGGTTCCGGCGCTACCAATATCAACACAACATATTTTGCTGGGACGACCGGCTTCCTGACCGTTGGAACAGACACCCGCATCGCAGCAAGCGTGACGACATGGCCAACAGCCACTGGAATCACTTCTGGGCAGTCACTTTCATCTTCAACCTTAAGTGGCGGCGTCGCCTCAGCCGCTGGCAGTTTTGCATTCACTACTCCAGCTACCATCCCCCCTGTTGGCACATACAGCGCATCTGTAACATTTACTCCAACAGATGCAACAAGCTACACCTCAACGATTGGTGCGGTAAATGTAATTGTGTCACCTGCCGCTACGGGTACCATCTATTATGTGAATAATACTAACGCTTCATGCTCTGATGCAGGAACTGGATTGACGATAGCTCAGCCATTCTGCACGATCGGTCGTGGCGTGACTGCAGCAATTGCCGGGGATACTGTCAGCGTTCTCGCTGGCACCTACGCAGAGACCGCCACCATGGTACGCTCTGGCAGTGCAGGAAGCCCAATAACCTTTTCCGCTGAACCCGGTGTTACTGTAACCGGGGCAGCGAGCTATGGCTTCAGAGTGTCTGGGCGAAGCTATATCACCATTGATGGTTTCAATGTGACCGGCACTTCAAATATCGGTATTTCGGTCGCCACATCTGACAATATCATCATTTCCAATAATCACGTCAGCTTCTCTGGAAGCCCTGTAGCTGGATCCACAAGGGCTGGTATCTCTTTTGACGCTACAACCAATTCCACGATCAGTGGCAATACAACAGATCACAACAGCAGTTATGGCATTTACCTTCAGGGGGGAAGCTCAGGCAATACGATTAGTAACAACACCTCATTCGCTAATGCCCAACAATATCAACGTGTTGCAACTGGAATTAATATTTTCTCCAGCAACAACAACACCATTATTCACAACATTACCTACGCTAACGAAGACAGCGGAATTCAAGTCTACACTGGTTCAACTGGCAACTCCGTTATTGGCAATCTTTCTTACGGTAATGCCGACCATGGGATTGATCTCCTCAATTCGCCGAACAACATCATTGTTGGTAATACCGTTCAAGGCAATTACACCTCAGGTATCAATGTGGAAGGTACCTCAACTGGTGTAACGATCAACAATAATATCTCTGTCGACAACGGAACTGCAATCGTCGGTAGTGGGCAACCAGGAAATATCCGTGTAGACGCCAATTCCACAGCAGGATCAACCAGCAACTATAATATTGTCTTCCTCACTGGTGTGGGCACTTCCCAAATCCAGTGGAATGGTACTAATTATGCAACCTTAGCGGCATTCAAAACAGCTTTCCCAGCTCAAGAAGTCAATGGTTTACAAGCCAACCCGCTCTTCGTTGCGCCAGCGGCTCCTGCAATACGGCCAAATGGTGGCAATGGTGGGTTACCTGCCGTGGTTACAGGTGATTATCACATTACCAGCACATCACCAGCAATTGATAGCGCCAACTCGAACGCTTCCGGCGAGCCGCTCCTTGACATCGAGGGCAATGCTCGTGTGGATACACCAATTGCAGATACCGGCGCAGGCGTCCGAACGTACGACGATCGCGGAGCATACGAGTCCCAGACAGGAACAGGGGGAACAGCACCAACGGTCACAACCGAGGCGGTCACTGCTATCGGAACTGTCACTGCTACCGGCAACGGTACGATCACAAATTTAGGCACACCCAACCCCTACCAGTACGGTGTAGTGTGGGATACAGCAGCTAACCCGACGATAGCATTGGCAACCAAGACCACACAAGGGGCGGCCTCTGCAACCGGCGCCTTCACCAGCAATATCACTGGCCTGACACCTGGCACTTTGTATCATGTTCGAGCATATGCAACCAACACAACAGGCACATCATACGGAGCAGATGTTAGCTTTGCCGTTACTTCTACAACTGTTGGAACTTCAGGAAGTCCATCTGTTTATGGTAGTTTAGTAACCTTTACAGCCACAGTATTGCCAGCAACTGCTACCGGCACAGTAACATTCTACGATGGCGTTACTGTCCTAGGTACAGGCACGCTCAGCGCAGGTATAGCCACCTTCTCCACAAGCACGCTAGATGTTGGTGGATCACCGCACAGCATTACGGCAACCTATGCTGGAGGTGGCATCTACGGACCCAGCACATCTTCAGCAATTGCACAGACCATCACCCCGGCTACTTTAACGTACACAGCAGATGCGGCCTCCCGCGTCTTCGGTGCCGCCAACCCCGTTTTCACTGGCACGGTCACTGGCTTCATCGCCCCAGACACTCAAGCCTCTGTCACTACAGGCGTTTTGGTCTTCAGTTCAACTGCAACAGCCGCAAGCAATGTTGGGAGCTACCCAATCACTGGATCCGGCCTAACCGCAAATAATACAAACTATACTTTTGCCCAAGCAGCCGGCAATGCAACTGCATTGACTATTACACCTGCCACTCCCACAGCCTCAATTACCAACAGCCCAGTTACTTATAATGGATCTGCACAAACAGCAGCAGTAGCTTGCTTGGGTGGTGGAACAGCAACATTGGTATCCGGAACTGGAACAGGAACCAATGCCGGCTCTTACCCAGCGACAGTTGATTGCGCTGCCAGTGCTAATTACTCAGCTGCAACCGGTCTTCCCGCTGGCAATTTCGTGATCAACCCTGCCACTCCAACTGCCTCGATCACCAACAGCCCAGTTACCTACAATGGTTCTGCACAGACAGCTGCCGTAGCTTGTTTAGGCGGCGGGACTGCCACTCTCGCAACCGGTGGAACTGGCACCAATGCCGGTTCCTATCCCGCTACTGTGGATTGCGCAGCCAGCGCCAACTATGCAGCAGCTCTCGGCCTCCCTGCTGGCAATTTCGTGAT
>CAZHOX010000004.1:34220-44640 GCA_964534345.1 uncultured Anaerolinea sp. | reverse complement strand
ATCATCGAATCCACCAACACCCCCGTAGATGTTCAATTCAACGGCGAAGATGACGGCACCATCTTCCTCTCCATCGAAGAAAACGGATACGCCCACCTCTTCATCATCCAACCCCAAGGCCTCCCCCTCACACGCATCACCACCGGCCAATCGAACGACATCGCCCCCGCCCTCAGCCCAGACCGCACCCAACTCGCCTTCGCCTCAGACCGCAGCGGCTACTGGGACCTCTACACCATAAACCTCAACACAGGCCAAATCACCCAGATCACAAACTCACCCGAATACGACTCAGCCCCATCATGGTCACCCGATGGACAATGGCTCGTTTACGAAACCTACATCAACGAAAACCTCGAAATCTCCGTCGCCTCCGTCAACGACCCCACCGCAGAAATCATCCCCCTCACACAACACCCCGCCTCAGACCATTCCCCCGTCTGGGCGCCAGACGGTCGGCACGTAGCCTTCATCTCCACCCGTGGCGGCGACAGCGACGTATGGCTCGCCAGCCTCGACCTCGCAGGCGACGACCGCTACCAAAACCTAAGCAACACCCCCTTCGCCTCAGAAAACTACCCCGTCTGGAACAAAGACGGCTCACAATTATTATGGTCATCCATCTCCCAAACAGTCGGCTACAGCGGCCTCTACATCTGGAACGCAAACGAACCCACCCGCGCCGCCCACTGGATCGGTGACGGACTCATCGGCGCATGGGACGAAACCTCAGAAAGAATCATCGCCATCACCGACTCCCCAAATCAATACTACATCACATCCTACGACTTAAAAGGAAGGCTCCTGCTCGCACCCTCTCCACTCAGCGGACGGGTTCGCGGCTTGGCTTGGGGCCTCGCCCAAATTCCCAACTCACTGCCAGACCCCTTCACCCAAGCAGCCAATGAAATCCCTCCCATTTTATGGTCACCAGCCGTCACCCCCGGCGCCGAAATCCCCGGCCAACGCTGGTATGTAGTCCCCATCGCCGACGTGCAAGCACCCTACCCACAACTCCACGACCTTGTCGATGAATCCTTCATCGCCTTGCGGAACCGTGTCACCCTCGAAGCAGGTTGGGACGCACTCGCCAGCTTGGAAAACGCCTTCGTCCCCCTCACCACCAGCCTCGAACCCGGCATGGAAGAAGATTGGCTCTACACAGGCCGCGCCTTCGCCATCAACTCCCTCATGGCAAATGCAGGTTGGATGGTCACCCTGCGCGAAGACATTGGCGCCCAAACCTACTGGCGTGTTTACATCCGCTGCTGGGTGCAAGATGGCTCCGTAGGCGAGCCCATCCACAACGCCCCGTGGAATTTGAGCGCCCGCTACGAACTCGACCCGCGTACCTACGAACAAGGCGGCGAATATGCCCCCGTCCCCTCTGGCTATTGGCTGGATGTAACCGCCCTCGCCTCTGCCTATGGCTGGGAGCGGATTCCCGCACTGCCAAATTGGCGCACCTTTTACAACGGCGCCCGCTTCACCGAATTTGCATTAACCAGCGGCCTAACCTGGTACAACGCCATGCAAGAACTCTACCCCGTTGAAGCCCTGGTCACCCCAACCCGCGTACTTGCTCCAAGCCTCACCCCAACCAACACCCCAACAGATACGCCCACCCCTCGCCCCACCCGTACCCCGCGAATGACACTCACGCCCTCCTTATCGCCGACCGTCACATCTACACCAACAGCCACATTGCCGCCAACATCCACACCCACCCCGCCAACCATCATTCCGTAATAGCTTCTTCTATTCGAGCGAATGAAACTCAACAAAACACTCATCCTCATTTTATTGTTATTACTCTCTGCCTGCTCAAAGGTTGAAGAAGTAGGTGGAGTCACCTCAACGCCAGTCATTGCTCTCGTGGCCGACCAGCCCCCAGTTACGATTGAAGCGGGAATCACTCCATCGCCAGTGCCCTTTCAATTTAATCTTCCCACCCCAGGGGCAGAACCAGTCTCGGCATGGCGTCCTCCTTTGTATCCCATTCCGTGGGCAATGTCTCCCTACGATCATTTTTATTTTGCCCGCCCTATCGCCGCAGATATGGTCAACTGGCCGGCAGCCGATTATCGCTATGGCGGCGTTTTCTTTGGGCGTAACATCGTCCACACCGGCGTGGATATTCCCACCCCTGAAGGCACGCCGATTATGGCGGCTGGCCCCGGCACCGTAGTGTGGACAGGTTGGGGGCTTTTCACTGAAACACCCGGCAATCAAGATGACCCCTACGGAGTGGCCGTTGCCATTCGCCATGATTTTGGTTACAACGACCAGCAGCTTTACACCATTTATGCTCACATGAGTCTGATGAACGTAATCAAAGGGCAGCATGTAGAAACGGGGGAGGTGATCGGCTTTGTCGGCTCTACTGGCGCAACCACAGGCCCGCATGTTCACTTTGAAGTCCGCTTTCCGCATAACTCTTTTTTCTACACATACAACCCAGAGTTGTGGATCGCTCCTCCGCAGGGATGGGGCGTGTTGGTTGGCCGTATGATGAACAACAAAGGGGAACTAATTCAACAAGTAAAAGTGGATGTGAGGTCAGAAGAGACAGGCCGGTTATTTGAAGTTCGTACCTATGGCAAAGGCGGCGCCGTTAACTCTGACCCGTATTATCAAGAGAACCTCGTGCTCGGCGACCTGCCAGCCGGTATTTACAAAGTTTCCTTCCGTTATGCCGATGAAGACAAAGACAGGCAAACATGGGTGGAGATCTTCCCCGGGCAGGTTACATACTTCACCTTTGATGGAACAGATGGATTCCACACGGAGCGCCCTCCCGCTCCCACGCTGGATTTTTTACCCCCCACAGCAACTCAGACACTTACGCCTCAACCCTAACCTGAAATCTGCTGCCTCGAACCTGAAACATTCCCTCCCTTGACGCACTGAACATCTGTGCTATACTCTCGAAACACACACTTTCAACCTTATAGACCTGTACTGGAGAAATAAATCATGGCTCGAAAATCATCCCGTTCAACCGAACAGCCCACCGAAAACCGCAACGCAAACGTAGACTCTGCCAAGCGCGCAATGCTTGATAAAGCCGTAGGTGACATCATCAAAAACTTTGGCGAAGGCTCCATCATGCCCCTCGGCAAAGCACAGACAATGGTCACGGAAGTCTTCCCAACCGGTTCACTCTCTCTCGATATTGCCCTCGGTGTGGGCGGCGTTCCCCGCGGGCGCATCATGGAAATTTACGGGCCAGAGTCCTCTGGTAAAACCACCCTCTGCCAGCACATCGTTGCCGAAGCGCAGCGCATGGGCGGCACCGCAGCCTTCATTGATATGGAACACGCCCTCGACCCCGTGTATGCTGCCCGTGTCGGTGTGGATATTGATAACCTGCTCGTCTCCCAGCCAGATACCGGTGAACAAGCGCTTGAGATCGTAGAAACCCTCGTCCGCTCTGGCGCAGTAGATGTAGTCATCATCGACTCTGTTGCCGCTCTCGTACCCCGCTCTGAAATTGAAGGCGACATGGGCGATGCCACCATGGGTGTGCAAGCCCGTCTCATGTCTCAGGCGCTCCGCAAGTTGAGCGGCGCCATCAACCAGACCAAGACCGCCGTCATCTTCACCAACCAACTCCGCCAGAAGATCGGCGTCATGTTCGGCAACCCCGAAACCACCACGGGCGGTCAGGCGCTCAAGTTCTACGCCTCCATTCGTCTCGATGTCCGCCGCATTCAATCCATCAAAGTTGGCGAAGAAGTTATCGGTAACCGCACCCGCGTCAAAGTTGTTAAGAACAAAGTTGCGCCCCCGTTCCGCGTGGCCGAGTTCGATATCATGTTCAACGAAGGCATCTCAAAGGCAGGCGATGTGCTCGATCTGGCAACCAAGTTCGAGGTCGTCACGAAGCGCGGCGCGTTCTTCTCTTATGGCGATCTTCGCCTCGGTCAGGGACGTGAAAACGCAAAAGATTATCTGCGCGCCAATCCTGATCTGATGGGCGAGATCGAAGGCGTCATTCGCCAAAAATCCATGACCGGCGAAATTGCTCTTCCGCTTGAAATTGGCGGCGGCGATGGCGGGCCGGCAGAGGATGCTGGTGGAGCCGAAGAAGAAGCATAAAATAGATGGACACGGAAACGTGTCCATTTTTATATGACAAAGCAACGCCTCTTTCTTAACTGCAGCCTGATTCTACTCACGGGCATTTTCTCACTTTGGGCTTGTGCGCCTCAAACCACGCCCACGCCATTCCGCCCGCCCACAGCAGCCCCACACACACAACCGCTGCCAACCACAACGCCCATCCCGGCCTTATTCACTGCCGTACCCACACCCACGGTTACCATCACGCCCACAGCAGGCCCCTGCACCGACAACTTTTCTTTCATCGAAGATGTCACCGTGGAAGATGGCACATCCTTTTTGCCAGGTGCATCCATTGACAAGCAATGGCTTGTGCAAAACAGCGGCACCTGCAACTGGGACGAGACGTACCGCCTCAAGTGGGTGGGCGGCGACCCAATGGGCGCAGCAGAGGAACAAGCGCTTTACCCCGCCCGCGCAGGGACGCAGGCAACACTCCGTGTTACTTTCACGGCCCCCGCCGAATCAGGCTCCTACGAATCTGCCTGGCAAGCCGTTGACCCGAATGGAAATTTCTTTGGCGATTTGGTATTTATCAAAATAGTTGTAGCGCCATGATTAAGTTGGCGATCACTTTAAAGTGACGGCCAACCTCTTTAGAAATAGAAAATGGAGAAGCCATGCCCGCACAAACTGAATTCCCTCTTGTCTTTGAAACCCTCAAATCCATCCTCAAACCATATGCCAAAAAGATGACCGTCAAAGTGGATACAGCAGAACACTATTTCCTTGATGGGCCATACAGCGAGAAGTGGAAGAGGGAATTATTTTTTGCCTCAACACAAGTGAAGAAGAGTTATGTGTCTTTTTATCTGATGCCTGTGTATATGCACCCTGACCTGCTCAAGAACATTTCCCCCGAACTCAAAAAACACATGCAGGGAAAATCCTGTTTCAATTTCAAGAAGGTTGAAAAAACCCTGTTCGATGAGTTAAGCCAACTCACCAAACAGGGTTTTGAACGATTTATGAAGGAAGAATATTCCTAATTTACGCTCATAAATCCGAACAGGCTCCACAATCCACGCATGAATTTGTGGCCGCCATCAGGGTTCAGAAATTGATTCGGACATGAGCCAGGGATGACGGTAATGCCGTTGGCTTTGCACACCTCCACAGCAGAAGGGGAGACGCTGGTGGTGCTGGCTGCCAGACCGGGTTTTGTGCCCATCATGCAATGCATCCACACATGTTTGATGCCTAAATCTACACACTGGCTGACGATCAGATCTGTCACCTTTGGGCTGGCGAGGATGAACACCGCATCCACTTTCTCAGGGATGGATTTCAAGTCCGGGTAGCATTTGTCCCCTTCAAAGGTCTCAATGCGTGGGTTGACGGCGTAGACTTGATATCCGCTTTCCTTGAATTTTTTGTATCCCAAATTACAGCCCGTGTCACGCTTATCTGAAACGCCGACCACGGCAATCTTTTTTTGTGCAAGAAAATCCTGCACGAGTTCATTTATTTTCACTTTGCCCTCCGACAAGAAATTGTTTCACGTTTCAATTCTATGCAACAACATGTCATTGGGCAATTATGTATTTCATCCTTGTTCGAGCATCGTCTTTTCTGGCCAGGAAGCCAATGGGGCGATCACACCCATTCCATTTTTCTTTCGAATGTCTTCGAAAAGATGACGGGTATGGTCGTCAAGTGGCAGGTATTGATTTAGGAATAACTCTCCATGCGGCGTGATCGATACAGTTGTGGCGGTTGCATACCTCAGAGGTCCATATTCATCATGGGTGTAGCTGAATACATCCACATTTGATTCACGATCCTGCTCAAAGGAAGATACCAGTTTCCAGTACCTATTAAATAAGGGGTATTCCATTGGGTTTCTAAATGACTTCATTAGATACTGAAAATAAGGCTTGGCTCGGTAGCGCAGACTATTCTCTCGCACGAAGCGCATGGAGCCCACCGCATAATGATCCCAATTTTCAGTAATTCGGGAACGCATATAAAGTTCTTTCCCAAACATCATCCGCACCGTGTTGAATCCGCCTGCTACAGAAGAAGCTGAGGCCACCAGGCTAAAAGGGGTATTAAAAAAGGCGAAGGCTGAATTATTGACTGCCAGCACATCTGCATAGACATCCATGATGAATGCTGGGATATCCAACTGCTCAATGATCTGAATCATTTTCGCAAGCACTTTTTCTGAATTGATCGTGTCGGTCATCAATGCCGCGGATGGCTGACGGACGATCTGCCCACTGGTAATGCCGCTCGCAGCCAGAAAAAACTCCCTGCGTTCGATAGTAGTAAGGTGAAAGGAATTTGCCAGTTTGATCAATAGCTCTGGTTCAAAATATTTCTTGACCCCTCGCTCCATCTGGCTGATGACTGCTTCATCCAATTGGGCATATTCTGCCAGTTGGAACTGAGTCAGATCTATATCTTGCCGGAGCATTGAGAGCAATTTACCAAATTCTTTACGGTCCATACCTGTAATCTCCTCAATAAAATGACTCAAAAAAATCTTTGAATAGAGTGTAAACCTGTTTGCTGGACATATCAAGACCAGTTTGTATAATAGAAAAGTTATATTCAATAGCTATTTTCATTTGGTGTAGCTACACTGTAGGGGAGCTACATCTAGGCCCCGACATTGTCGGGGCCGTTTTTTATTAAGCTCCTGGAAGAAGATATACTCGGGGAAAAATATTTGAAAGGCATCTATGAACATCCAAAGTGCATATAACGAATGGTCGGGAATTTACGACTCGAACGAAAACCTGACCCGTGATCTCGACCAACAAATAACCCGGGAAGCTCTAGCAGGACAACGTTTTGATTCCATTCTTGAGCTTGGGTGTGGAACAGGTAAGAATACAGCGTTTCTCGTCAATATTGGAGAAACCGTCCACGCATTGGATTTTTCAGAGGGGATGATCGGGAAAGCCAAAGAGAAGGTGAATGCGGGGAATGTCCGTTTTTCGATGGCAGATCTGACAACGCGTTGGCCCTGCGAAGATGCAGCTTACGACCTTATCGTCTGCAACCTTGTTTTAGAGCACATCAAAGACCTTAATCATATTTTTTCTGAGGCCGCGCGAGTCTTACATGTAAATGGCAGGTTTTTCATTGATGAGTTGCACCCCTTCAAGCAATACGGTGGGACGAAAGCCAGGTTTGAAAGAGGGGCAGATATTATTGAAGTAGATGTCTTTGTCCATCACATTTCTGAATTTACAAATGCCGCGCAAGCCAACAGATTGAAGTTGGTCACACTAAACGAATGCTGGCATGAGCAGGATGGAGAGAAGCCTCCCAGACTGGTCTCTTTTATGTTTGCGAAGCCGTAGATGCATGGAAAATTTTCTTACAAAACTCTTATCGTAAAGTTGGCGCATACGATATAAAATTTTCTAAAATCAGAATTCCAAATTGTAGGAGGCAAGCATGGCAGAGCCAACAGATACACAACAATATTCATTCAAAGCAGAGACCAAACAACTGCTTAATATTCTCATTCATTCTCTTTATAAAGACCGCGAGGTCTTTTTGCGCGAACTACTTTCGAACGCCTCAGATGCGCTCAACCGTCTGCGTTTTGAGATAGTGACCAACCGCGAGGTGCTGGACCTGAACGCCGAGTTGAAGATCCACATTTCAGTGGATAAAGATTCGCGTATGCTTACTATTCAGGATACGGGCATTGGTATGACCAAAGATGAAGTCATCGAAAATCTTGGGACGATAGCCCAATCTGGTGCTCGCAAATTTATTGAGGCAACAAAAGACAAGAACACAGATCTATCCAAAGTCATCGGCCAGTTCGGTGTGGGATTTTATTCCGTGTTCATGGCAGCAGAGTGGGTGAGGGTTACTTCACGTTCCTTCCGGCCTGATGCCGAGGCTGTAACGTGGTATGCCACAGGTGAGGATAACTATCAGATCGGGCACGCAGATATGAGCGAGAGAGGAACGAAGATCGAGATCAAACTCAAAGAGGATGCTGCTGAATTCGCGGAGGAATATCGCCTTAAGAACATCATCCACAAACATTCGGATTACATTGGTTTCCCCATTTATCTGGGTGAGGATAAAACGGCCGTAAATAAGCAGACATCCCTTTGGCGCACTTCGAAGCAGGAAGTGACCGAGGAGCAATACAAGGATTTTTACAAGCAGACCACGCTGGATTTTGAAGACCCGCTATTGCATGTGCATATTTCTACCGATGCGCCTGTGCAGTTGTACGCGCTTTTGTATATTGCGGCTAAAGCCGAGCGTGGAATTTTCTCGCTGAGAAAAGATGACGGATTGAAGTTATACACCCGCAATATTTTGATCGATGAATATAACAAAGATTTGTTGCCAGAGTATTTGCGCTTTGTGCAAGGCGTGGTGGACTCGGAAGACTTGCCGCTCAATGTCTCCCGTGAAACGGTTCAGTCAAGTGGGCTGATGCCCAAGCTGAAAAAGGTTCTAACAAACCAGGTGATGCGCGAGTTGGAAAACCTTGCCAAGAATAATGTTGAAAAGTATCAGGCATTTTGGCAGGAGTTTGGGTTGTATTTGAAACAGGGCATTGCTTCCAATCCTGCGGATGCAGACACTATTAATCCGCTGCTGCGCTTTAAGACAAACTTGAATCCTGAAACCTGGTCTTCTTTGGAAGAATATGTTTCGCGCATGAAAGAAGGGCAGAAGGAAATTTATTATATTGTGGGGGAAGATTCCAAGTCTGTGCTGCGCAGTCCGCATTTGGATTACTTCCACTCGCAAGGGACGGAAGTGCTGCTGCTGACTGACCCAATGGACTCGTTCATGTTGATGGGTCTGCATAAGTATAAGGAATTTGAATTAAAGAACGTGGCGCAGGCTGAGGTGGATACGAGCGAGAAACCAAAAGACCAGCCTGAAGCGGAGAAGATCGCAGATACCGATTTCAATTCACTGGTGGAGCATTTCAAGCAAGTGCTGGGCGAGCGCGTGGAGGATGTGCGCGCAAGTACGCGTTTGTATCAGTCAGTAGCGCGTTTGGCTGATGCAGATGCGAATGCCAACCCTGAATTGCAGCGTGTGTATAAATATCTGGGCAAGGAGTATGAAATCCCCAAGAAGGTATTGGAATTGAATCCTTCGCACGCTATTTTGAAAGACCTGCTTAAGTTGGAGACTGGTTCAGAGCTGCAAAACATTATCATTGAGCAGATATATGATAGCGCTTTACTTGTGGAGGGGTTGCACCCAGACCCTTCCAGCATGGCCGCGCGTGTTCAACAGATCATGGAAGCAGCGTTGAAGAAATAGAGAATGTGTTAATCAATTTCTAGGAAAAAACTGTGTAAATCTACATTGCTTTTTCTGGCCTGAAACATAAAATTCAATTATCCAGAGGCGAGGGCGTGCAAACGCCCTTGCTGCGTTTAATAACTGTCTGCAAAAGGAATTTTCATGCCTAATCGTTCTGTCCGTTTTTCGCCTTCTGCATTTGTTAACAAACTTATTCCCATTACTTTGATAATTCTTGTTTTGTTGTTGCTCGGCTCTCTCACCATTATAGGCTTGTCGCTGTTGGGCGTTACGCCTTCGGCTTAATCCACTTTATGACAGGAATCTTATGACATACATCCCTTATCTTTCAACTCTTGTTACGTTTGCTTTCACTGTTGCTGTGTACAACCGCTATCGTCAACGAGGTGGGACTCATCTTTTGTTATGGGCGCTTGGTCTGTTGTTTTATGGAATTGGCACTTTGAGCGAGGTTATTCTGAGCCTGGCTTTTAATGCCTTTGTTCTGAAAATTTGGTATTTGACGGGCGCCATGCTGACTGCCGCCTGGCTTGGCATGGGAACGGTTCATTTGCTGATTCGCAAAGGGAAAGTTGCACAAGTCACTACATGGGTGTTGGCTGGTGTTTCGCTTTTGGCTTTCCTTCTCGTACTCATTGCCCCAACTCTCTCTACAAGGTACAACGTCACATTGCCTGCTTCAGAGCAGTACAAGGATATTCTCACTCGCAGCGGACTGACCATCTTCCTGACGATTATTCTCAATATCTATGGAACCCTTACTCTGGTGGGCGGCGCTATTTATTCTGCGTTCTTATTCTGGCGCAAGAAAATCTTAGCCAATCGCATGTTTGGTAATGTGTTAATCGCGGCAGGCGCTCTCTCTCCTGCAATGGGGGGGACCTTGCTCAAGGCAGGCTATACAGATATGTTGTACATCAGTGAGTTTATTGGCGCTATCTTAATGTTTATTGGGTTTGTGATGTCTACTTCCGGGAAAACGGAAAATACCGGATAAGGAATCATTTGCGGCAAAAAACGAATC
>CAZHOX010000004.1:29941-34120 GCA_964534345.1 uncultured Anaerolinea sp. | reverse complement strand
TTCCGGGAAAACGGAAAATACCGGATAAGGAATCATTTGCGGCAAAAAACGAATCTTGCGCATGATAAAAATGCTTGCATAGACCATCTTCTTCGATGGCATGTGCAAGCATTTTTCTATTAAGATATTGGTTACCAGTTGAAATTTAATCCACTGCAATGCGGACAGTAGGTGATGCCGTCTTCAAGAAGGGATTTGCCGCAATTTGCGCAGCGGAATTGTGGTTTTGAAATGTGCTGTGCAATGAATTTCGCATCATCCAGCCGAACGCCAAAATTGGTTTGCAGAACGAACATGGCATCTATATTTCGGTTGATGCGGGAAAGCCGTACTGCTTCTGTTGGAACGGAATTATCCAGCTCATCGGGCAGGGTGATGCTGAGGTCGCATGGGTGGCAGTAATAGGTCTCGGCCATGATTATTTTCGTTTGACATCGAGTATCGCGATCTTGGTAGAGTGATTGAATGGACTTGGGTCGGTGATGGGGCTGCCAACGGGGTTGTAGCCTGTGAAATCTTCCGGCACAGAGATCAGCTCTCTGATCTTCAAATAACCATCCTTGCAAAGTTCTTCAAGAGTTTGCATGTATTCTTTCCCACTCACATACAATGCATTGTTGATCGCAATGAGATAGCCGCCGTTATTGATAAGCGGGCGCACTTTATTGATGAGCCGCGCACTTTCTTTCTCTTGATCGACCCGTCCTTTGGCGGTGGTGGAGAAGAATGGGGGATCGACGATGACACAGTCAAAGAAAGTATTATTGCGTTTCAGGTTGCTGACCTGCTCAAAAAAATCTCTTGAAATGAAATTCCCTTTTTGAATGGGGAAGCCGTTGAGTGTGTAGGATGTCTTTGCGATGTTGAGAAAGTTACGGTCGAGGTCAATTTGAACCACGCGGCTGGCTCCACCCTTGAGAGCGGCCACGCCGAAACTGCCCGTGTAGGCAAAGGTATTCAGCAGAGACTTGCCTTTTATATTTTCGATAAGCCATTTGCGCAGGTTGCGGGTATCAAGATAAAGACTCGCATCACGATTCAAAGTGAGGTTGATGGAGTACCAGACGCCGTGCTCTTTGACTTTTCTATCCAACTCAGCGCCGTAGATGAGTCTTCCGCGCTTCTCTTCCTGCTGTGGGCTGTTTCTTGTTTTGAGGAGAATTGTGCGCAGACCAGGCATGGACTTTACTAGAAATTCCTGTGCTTCCTGCACGAGCGGTGCGCCGTCTTCGGGGATGCTTGCATAGTTGTAGATGATGGCGGTTGCCGCATATATGTCGATGATGAGATCGGGGCAGCCTTCGGTGAATCCGTTGAAGAGGCGGAAAGCTGATTCGTTTTTAGGATCAAGTATCGGGGCGCGTGAGGCGAGGGCTTTTTCGAGCAGGGAGGTTACGGGTGTCGAATCCATATTCTGATTGTACTTGATGCAAAAGGTTTATTCCATCCACGGCAGGGTGAGGGTGAAGCGGCTGCCCTGCCCATAGACACTTTCAACGCTGATGTTTCCGCCGAATAGTTCTGCAAGTTGTTTGGATAGCGCCAGCCCCAGCCCGGAGCCTTCATAATCGCGTGCGAGGCGGGCATCCAGTTGTGTGAACGGGAGGAAGAGGCGCGGCAGATTTTCTTCTTGAATGCCGATGCCTGTATCCCAAACGATGACTTTGACGTTTTTGTTTTCACGGTTGCCAAGTATATCTATGCCGACCTTGCCGCCAGTGGAGGTGAATTTGATGGCATTACTATATAAATTGAAAATGATCTGTTCCACGCGAAGTTTGTCTGCATGGATGATGATCTCGTGCGGCGTTGTGGAGAAACTGGCTTGTAGCTGTTTTTTTTCAGAAGAGGACGCTGTTGATTTCAAAACAGAGCGGCAGATTTCACCGAGTGAACAGGGCGCCATGTTTAACGAAATTTCCTTGTTTTGCAGCTTGGACAGATCGAGAATATCGTTGAGCAGCATTAATAATTTTTCTCCACTGGTTTCAATGGAGGTAATGGCTGCTGCCTGTTTTGCGTTCAGTGGTCCGTACACTTCTTCTTCCAGCAGTTGTGCGGAGCCTAGCATAATGTTTAATGGGGTGCGCAATTCATGCCCCATGATGGAGAGAAACTCATCTTTTACCTGTGCTGCTTTTTCGAGAGATGCAATGGCGGTTTGTAACTCTACGGTGCGTTCGCGCACGCGCTGTTCCAACTCTTCGTGGGCGGCACGCAAATCGTTCTCTGCTTTCTTTTGAGCGGTGACATCCCTTCCGAAGATCAGTATGCATTCTTCTCCAGCAATGTTGATACGGGATATGGACGCATACATGAAACCGAGCCGCCCGGTGGTGGTGTGATATTGCAGTTCAAAATTGGTAATGTCGCCATTTTCGCGAACTGTTTTGAATAGCTCATTTCTTTGTTCAGGATTTTCCCAAAAATTCACATCTTTGCTTGAGCGGCCGATCACCTGTCCGCGGCTGATTTCAAATATGGAACAGAACGCATCATTGACATCGATATAAACGCCGTCGGAAAGGCGCGAGATGCTGATGGCTTCCTGGCTGGAGTGAAACGCGGTAGAGAAGCGTTCTTCACTCTCAAGCAGTTTTTCTTCTACCTGTTTTCTTTTGGTGATATCGTGAATGATCGAGAAAAGTACCTGCCTGCCTTTTAATGAAAGTGGGGAGGAATGCACTTCGACGCTGCGTATGTCTCCATTGGCGAGGCGGTGGGGGAAGACAAAGAAATTTCGCTCTTCTCTCAATGCAAGCTGTCGTTCTGCTGAAATTGTATCTTTGGGGAGGGTATTGATTTGGTCGATGGACATGCCACGTAATTGGTCAATAGAGTATCCATAAAAATTCGCTGCTGCGGGGTTGGCGTTTATGATTTCACCGCTTGTTGGTTCAATGACTAGCATGGTGGCTTGACTGCGCTCAAAAAGAAGGCGGAAGCGCTCTTCACTATCTCGAAGTTCTTCTTCTGCTTTTTTTCGTTCAGTAATGTCGTGTGCCACCGAGCGGATTCCGTATCCGTTTTTCTTTTTGGCTGGGAATACGATCTGCTCAACACTTCTTCTCGTTCCATCTGGGCGGACTAATTCTGCAAAATTGATGCGGTTGAAAAATGGAGATTGCCCGGTCTCTATCATTTCAAGCATATTTGTTTTGATTCTTGTTTCGTATTCAAGGGTTCTTAATTCATGGGGTGTTAATTGTATTTGAATTTCCCAATATGGTTTATTAAGCACATCTTCTTTTTTGAGTCCGGTCAAATTTTCAGCTGCGCGATTCCATTCTGTAATATTTCCATTTTCGTTCACAAATGTGATGGCATCAAAACTATTTTCAACAAAGGTGCGGTACTTATCTTCGCTTTCGCGCAGTTTTTCTTCCGCCGCCTTGCGTTCGGAAATATCACGGATGACACTTTGAATGTGTAACGGATTCCCGTGTGAGTCGCGTACCAATTCCACATTGATTTCAACTGGGAAAATCGTGCCGTCCTTTTTTTTGAAGAGACGCTCATAAAGAGGGATATGTTCGCCGTTTAATAGCTGTTGAAGCACCTGCCTGCTTTTTTGCGTTTCCGCAGAAGTCTGATTTAATGACAGTCCTCTCATCTCTTCGATGGTATAGCCCATCATATCGGCGGCGCGTTGGTTTACGGCGAGATGTGAACCCTGCAGATCAAGAATAAAGATGGCATCGTGTGCCTGTTCAAATAGAGATTGAAGTTGAAATTCAGCTTCCTGCTTTTTTTCTTCGGCCAACTTTCGTTGGGTAATATCGCGTACACTGCCAATGCGAAACTCCAGGAGCTCCTGCTCGTTGACCAGGGTTGTGAATCGATCTTGAAGCCAGCAGTATTGATCGTTGAACTTGTGTTTAAACCGATACACCAATTCATAAGATTTACCAGGGTTTGATTCCGATTCTGCAACCATCTGTTCGATGATTGCTCTGTCTTCGGGATGTGTTTGCTCTAAAACCATTTCGGTGGTCATGGTCGTTATATCTAAGGAGGTGAACCCTGTTATTTTTTCGATGAATGGCCCCATATAATCATAGGCTTCGGTTTTTAAGTTACGGCGGTAGGGTACATCCTGTGAATTGGATAGTATTTGGTTTAGCTTTTCTTCATTCTCTACCAATTTCTCGATCAGTTTTTTGCGCTCGGTAATATCTT
>CAZHOX010000004.1:10207-29841 GCA_964534345.1 uncultured Anaerolinea sp. | reverse complement strand
TCCAGTTTTTGTTTAGCTACTAACCGAAATTCAGGCAGGGAAATATGATCTAGTAAGTTGCTGCCAAGTTGTATATTTGCCCCATACAGGCTACGCATGGTCTGCGCGTGGGAATAGTTAAATGCTGTGTAACAATAATTTGAATCAACAGAAAGTATGTTGTCAGCCTGGCAATCAAGCAGGCTTTGTATCAGCCGGTTCTTTTCCCTTAATTGGCTTTCCCCTTCAGCTTTTTCATCGGTAGATTCTTTTGCAGTTGTTTTTTTTGATTTTGACTGCACCTTGTGCCGCCTTACCACGTTTTATGATAGGTGATTTTACTGCCCACCCAAGTAAAGTATATAACATGTTGCAGGAAAACCCAAATTTTAAGACTTATTTGTGATAAATAAAGAAGAAAATCATTGTTTATACGATGTCGGAAAGCCATGTGTTGATCACTGCCAGTGACTCAGCACTGACGGTATGGCCCATATTGAACTCATAATATTCGAGGTTTGTTCCCAGTTTTTGCAGGGTATCTCGGCTGCGGCGCGCCCAATCCACAGGCAGCATGGGGTCTTGAACCCCGTGGGTGAGCAGGAAGGGCTTGCCTTTTACCCCTGCCTCGTCAATTTGCAGCCCCGATTCGTGTGGAATGTAACCCGATTGTGCAATCACACCCGCCACGCGCTGGGGTTTGGTCAGCGCGTAGGACATGGAGACGATGCTCCCCTGGCTGAACCCCATCAAATATAGTTTGTTTTTATCAACGGGATAATTTGCAATGATCTCATCGATGAATTTATCTATCGTCTGAATTGCATTTGCAAGCCGTGTTGGGTCTGGCTTGCCGACCTGGGTGATCTGAAACCACTCGTAGGAATTCGGTCCAAGGTCAAATGTGCCACGCGGGCTGATCCACAGGAAGTTTTTTGGCAGATACTCGGCAAGGCCGAGCAGGTCACTTTCATTGCTGCCGCGTCCATGCAGCGAGAGAATGGTCGGGAAAACAGAATCAGGTGAAAGCGGGGAAGAAGCGGGGAACTTCGTCAAGTGGGTAAGGGAAAGATTCTTTGTCATCGATGATTGCTCCAGTACTTTTTTTATATTTTTCAAATTGAACACAGAGATCTGCTTCATACCCAAGTCCAATTGCGCTTCGGCGCTTAACTCCACCCAGTAAAAACTGCGATGTTCCGAGTAAGGGTCGATCCGAAAGACCGTGCCTTCGTACCATCCTTCTTTCTCGCCGAATTTTGAGTCGAGATAAATTTTGACCCGTTCGCCAATTTGAAAGGTGTCACTCATACTTATTTTCGATTAGCGAACCAGAATAGCCCCGCTCCAATGATCGCAGTGATCGCGCCGTTAATGGCCCATTGCGGGTCGCCGGTCATAAAACTTCCGGGCAAAATGTTGATGCCTTGCAAGATCCAAATGCCGCCAGAAATGATAAGCAGCACCGCTAGAATTTTCAATATTGTTTTTAGCATGATGTTCTCCAGTTTATTATTTTTTGGGAATCGGATATTTGACACCCCAACGGATATGTATCTTACAGCTGCGCTTCATACCGCGCTGATCGTTGGTTCTGTTTCTGCATTATTTCCCTTCGCTGGGAGTTTGCCCGAAACGAAAACTCCCTGCCGTTTGACAGGGAGTTTTCGTTTTTTATCTTTTCATCTTATGGGTTGGGTGTGCCTTGAACGGCTACGCCCACCCATGTGAAGACTCGTTTATCGCTGATCGCGCCAGAGGCAACCCAGATGGGCTGACCTTGATCATCCACACCAGCTTGGCGGACGGGGGTAGCCCACCAGCGCAGAACGTGCGCCACGTTATCTTTTGGCCGGAAGGATGTTGGCACAATGTATTTTGTGTCTGTCACATAATCTGTCAGGCGGCGTGTCTGGCTGGAGGTGACATCTTCTACAGTGATTTGGTACGCTTCACCGTCACGCAGCACACCAACAGATGCCCATTGCAAAGTGACCACATCGTTTGCCAGGGTGAAGGCAGCTCCGTCCGCAGGCAGAAGCAGGTTCGGGGCGGGGTAGGGAGGCGGTAACGTCGCTGTGGGTGTTGGGCCGGGGGTGGCGGCTCGCATACAAAGCGGAATGCTGAGTGCTTGTCCAAGAAATACGTTATCGGTTGTGAGTCCGTTGAACTGTTTGATGGCGTCCATGGGAACGGCGTAGTTCAAGGCAATGCTGGAGAGTGTGTCATTCTCCTGCACCGTGATCGGAACGGTTTCACAGGCAATTCTGGTTGCATCCACAGCCAGTGGGGTGTTGGTAGGTGGAGGTGGGATGGTGGGTGTTGGGTATGGAATTTTGAGCGCTTGCCCTACGCTGATCGGGCAGGTGGAGGGCAGGTTATTGGCGATGATGATGCTTTGAACAGAGATGCCAAAATTGAAAGCGATCTGTGAGCAGGAGTTATCGCCAACGGCAACCACATAATCGAATGGCGGTTGTGGTGTAGAGGTGGGAATATCTGTTGCGGGAAGAGTAGCTGTTGGCGGGATGGTTGCCGTTGGGGTTTCAGTTGGCGTGCCTGTGACCTCAGGTGCGAGTGCATTTGGGTCTTTTGGCACTGCAAAGAATGTGATGGCTGCGGCAATGATAATAACAATTGCCAGAACGCCCAGGGCGGCAGGGAGACTCAGTCGAATCTCCGGCATGCGGCTGGCTTGCACCGATTTTTCGGCTTTCTTTACAGCTTTCGGCGCGGGCTGTGCATTGAATTCCGTCCCACAAACGAGACAGCGCGATGCATTTTCACTTAAGCGCGTTCCACAAGTGGGGCAGACCTTCGTTTTGTTACTGGAAATGGGTTCTTGAGTCATACGGGCGAAAATTATACCTTGATTCTTATTTAGACCTCCGAGGTCTTCAAGACCTCAGAGATTTATCTATTTAAGTTCCCTCAACGACAACCATGTTCGAGTTGGCGTATTGATGGCGCAATTTTCGAGCTGGCGCATACTCAGGTGAGTTCAACCAGCTTTTTGCCTGCTCCACAGAAGGGAATTCCAGAATGACGAGGCGCTTGGCCTGCCAGTCTCCTTCCAATGTTTCGTTGTATCCGCCGCGGGCAATGTATTTCCCGCCGTATAAGGTTACCGTTGCAGGGGCCATTTGGGCATATTCCTTGTAGCCTTCGGGGTCGGTCACTTCAATATCCACAATTACGAATGCAGTCATTTGAAATATTCCTTTTTAGGCCTGAGCGGCTTGCGGTTTTGGCAGGGTGGTGACGAGAACTTTGTCCACGCGCCGGCCGTCCATATCCATCACTTCAAAGCGGAAATTATTCCATTCAAAATTATCGCTCGCCGAGGGGACACGCCCAAGCAGAGTCATTACAAAACCACTCAGTGTTTCGTATTCATCTTCGTGAGGCAGGGCTGTAAAGTCGAACAATTCCTTGAATTCATCCACTTCCAACATGCCGTCCAACAGCCAGGAACCATCCTGCCGTTGAGTAGCCTGTGGCTCTTCAAATTCCATCGCGCCGACAATCTCTTCCAGAATATCGTTGATGGTCAGCAGACCTTGCAACCCGCCGAACTCATCGATCACTAAAAGAAGTTCGGTATTTTTCTCTTTGAAGAGTTCGAGTGCGCGAGAAGCGAACATGGTCTCAGGAATGAAATACGCCGGCTTGAGCAGGCTTTTCAGGTCAATTTCATTGCCTGATAAACTTTCAACCAGCAGATCGCGAGATTTTACAATGCCAATAATGGTTTCAAGCGAATCCTGTCTAACCGGAAAACGCGAATAGGGAGAGTCTGCTATTTTCTGGCGAATCTCTTCCATTGAGTCTGTAACATCCAGCCAAACAAGGTCAGTTCGCGGAGTCATCAATGAATAGACACGTGAGTCACCGAGGCTGAAAATCCCCTCCACCATATCCTGCTCAGATTCTTCAAATACACCGGCTTGCGTGCCTTGATCGATCAACAGATGAAGTTCTTCTTCTGTAACGGGCGGCTCCTCGCTTGCTTTTACTCCTAGTAATTTCAAGATTGTTTCCGTTGAAATGCTAAGAAGTTTCACAATCGGCGAAAATACGATGGAAAAGAACGACATAGACCCCGCCACCATTTCTGAAACACCTTCAGGGTCGCGCAATGCCAATCGTTTTGGAACCAGTTCCCCAAGCACAAGAGAAAGATAGGTGATAGGCAATACGCCGACCACAATACCGATTATGTCGCTATAGGCTCTCAGAGCTGGGAACTGTTCCAGTTCCATATTGATCCAGGCTCCCAAGGTGGCGCCTGTCAATGCACCGATGAGTAAGTCAATGGATGTGATACCGATCTGGATCACAGAAAGGAACTGGTTTGGGTTCTCCGTCAATTTGAGAACGAGCCCCGCGCGCACATCCCCTTTATTGAATTGGTTTTGCAGACGGGTTTTTCTTACAGAGAGCAGGGCGGTTTCGGCCATGGCAAGTACGCCGTTTAACAACAGCAAAATGGCAATGGCGATGAGACCGCCGCTAAAATTAGTTTCTATGGGGATTTCAGACATAAGGATTTTTGTGTGCTTCTTCTAAATTCTTTCTCTTATTGTACCTGATTGGCGAGCCAATTAAAGACCTGTTTTACAGGCAAATCTTCTTTTTGTTTTTTACGAAGCTCACCCGAACGATGGAGCGCAGCCCCTATTTCCACAGCCTCAGGCAAGACCTCACGAAATACATCAAAAAAACGATGGGATAAAAACTCTTCGCCGCGATTGAAAAGCTCATACTCGGTATGCAATGCGGTCAGACAATTTTCCACCACAATATTATTCAGCTCAAAAACTTTGAACGGCTTGCGGCTGAGGTATGGAGTTGTTCCAAGCAAGTTTGTGCTCCCCGCCCACGGATCGCGCGCCGCAAAATGCACCGTCTTCACATCAGACATGTACAACGCCCCCATGCACAGCGGACACGGCTCCATTGTTGTATAAAGTGCAGACTTTCTGCATTCCTCATAGCTCAAGTCTAACGACAGCAGCGCATTTAATTCTGCATGAGCCAGCTCGTTATTGCACACTTGCCCCTTTGGCGCATTCGTTTCTCGAATTCGGTTGCGTCCGCGTGAAACGATATTCCCACTGGCATCTGCCACCACTGCGCCAATCGGCACTGTCCCCGCACAATATGCTTCCCAAGCCATTTCCAACGCCGCCTGCCACGGAAGGGAAAGAGTTTCCCACATAATTATTCCTTCTTTTTATCGATCTTCTTTTCAATTTGATTCAATCGTTTATTGATCTGAGCATACCAGCGCGAGATAAGCAAGGGAACAATGAAAATCAGGATGATCAGCCCGCAAGTGAGAGCCAATTCCAAAGAACTGATGCGGAACATCTACGCCTCGATCTCCGCGCCCGCACCTGCTCGAACGTCCCCGATCACCCACACCCGCTGATTCATTTCCCGTGCCCGCTTCTCGAACTCGGTCAGCTTTTCTGCTGGCACACCGAACAAGAGACCACCGCTGGTCTGCGGGTCGAACATCAACATTTGAGCAGGCTCATCTATTTCTTCGCTAAATTTCACAGACTTTTCAAAGTGCATTTTATTGTCAAATGCGCCGCCAGGGAAAATACCCTTTTCAGCATACCCACGCGCACCGCTTAAGAAGGGGAGTTTTGCGTACTCAATATGCAGTTTCACCCCTGATGCCTCCGCCATCTCCAACCCGTGCCCAAGCAAACCAAAGCCGGTAATATCCGTCCCACCGCGCACGCCAAATTCAACCGCCAGTTGACTCGCCGTCTTATTCAAACGAGACATCCACTCAATTGCTTCTGTCACATGAGCTTCTTCGGCTTTTTCCTGCTTCAAGGCTGTTGTTGTCACACCGCCACCGAGCGGCTTGGTCAACACCAGCACATCGCCAACCTTTAATCCGCTCTTGCTGATAACCTTGCGCGGATCCACAAAGCCAATTGCTACCAGTCCGTACTTTGGCTCCTTGTCTTTCACGGTATGCCCGCCAGCAATGACCACACCCGCCTCGCGTGCTTTCTCTGCACCGCCCCGCAAAATCTCGCTGGAAATTTCAGGGGGCAAATTATCTGGCAGTGCCGCAATATTCAACGCAAGGAAAGGCACTCCGCCCATCGCATACACATCCGAAAGGCTATTTGCCGCTGCAATGGAACCATATTCATACGCCGTATCCACAACGGGAGTAAAGAAATCCGTCGTGACCACAATTGCCTTGTCGTCACTTAAACGCCAAACGGCCGCATCATCTGGAGAGTCCAGACCAATGATCAGGTCCGGGTACGAGGCGGGGTCGAAGATATCTTTGATAGGACGCAGAACCTGCGTCAGCGCATCTGCGCTTAGTTTAGAAGCTCAGCCCGCGCATGCAGAAAGAGTCGTGAGGCGAACTTCGCGTCCAGTTTGTGGAATGGGCATTTTATATCATCCAAGTGACAGTCACCCTTACGGTGACTGTCACTTATTTCTACATTACTCAGGAATAGCTGTGGTACTCGGCAGCGGCAAAATGAACTGATTACCGCTTGGGATAAAGATCGTGTTTACGCCGGGCGCAAGTTTCAACACATATTGATACTGCACCAACTCTGGTGTAATCGATTCTGCGATCAAGCGGTTGGCTTCTGCTTCTGCATTCGCCTCAATGAGACGCGCTTCCGCCGCACCCTTGGATGCGATCACTGCCGCATCTGCCTGACCTTGCGCAGTCTGGCGGGCTTGTTCTGCTTCCTGCTTTTTCTGTTCCACAACAAATTTTGCCTGTTGCGCCTGCTGTTCGGCAATTTGTTTCTGTTCCACTGCGGCAGCATATTCATCGCTAAAGCGAATGTTGCGAAGCAGGAAATCAGACATGATAATGTTATTGGCATTCAACCCGCTTTGAATTTCTTCGCGGATCTTAGCTTCTAATTCAGAGCGTTTGGTGCTGACGAGTTCTTCCACGCCGAACTGCGAAACTGCATCACGAATGGCCGCTCGAGAAACAGGGCGCACCACATTCTCTTCGTAACGGTTCTGCCAGTTGGTGTGAAGCTGAATCAATTGCGTGGGGTCAACAGCATAAATTACCGAGGCATCAATGAAAATTTGCTGACCATCTTTCGTGCGCGCCTGAATTGAATCATCACCTTGCACTATGCCTTCATTCGTCGCAGAAGACATGGTGTAGGTCTGCCGTGCAATGGAATATTTTTGCACACTCTCAACAAATGGAATGATCCAATGCAAGCCGGGGGTCAATGCCACTTCACGATAGCCCTTCGGCGCAAACGCTGAAATGACCACGCCGTATTCATCTGCTTGCAGGAAGACCAGCCCTGCGCCAACTGACGTAAGCAATATGGCAGCAACCAGCAAAATAATGGTCATCGAGGTCAGGCCTTTCACTGCCTGATTGCGGCTGGTACGAATGAAGATTGTCACTAAAACACCGAAGAAGGCAACCCATGCAAAGGATGCAAGTCCTTGTAGTAAAACCGAAATGTTCATAGTTTCCTCCGAAACATAATTTTAATGATTATATCGCGCTTGCTTTGACCCCCGAAGCATGTTAATATTTCTCCAATGAAAATTGACAAAGGCATCATCAAAGAAATTTTTTTGGATGGCTCCGCCCGTATCGATTGCCCTCCCGAACTGATTCCAACCCCCGGGCAATATCTTCTCGCTCATACACCCGCCTCAAACTCACCGACAGCTGATTCTGTTTTCTTCAGCCGCTCGGCGCCGAATGGATTTATCGCTGCCGCGCCTGTTCCAAATTCATGGTCGCCCGGCACAACTCTCAATCTGCGCGGCCCCCTCGGCCACGGATTTATCATCCCTGCCGCCGCACGCAAAATTGCATTGATCGCCTTTGACGATTCTCCCACCCGCCTGCATGGATTGATTCCCCTCGCTCTCAAGCAAGGCGCTGAAATTGTTTTGCTTTGTGATTCTTCTGCCAATGACCTGCCTGAAGTAGTTGAAGTTCAACCCTTGCGAGCCATGCCGGAAATTTTGCGCTGGGCAGATTTCGCTGCCATTGACGTGGCACGCGAGAATCTGAATCAGCTTAGAGAAAAGATGGGGGAGGGGAAGCAGGCAAAGGCGCAGTGTGAGGCGCAGGTCTTAATCCGCACGCAAATGCCGTGCGGGGCGCTCGCCGAATGCGGCGTCTGTGCTGTGGTCATTCGTCATCAATGGAAGATGGCTTGTAAAGATGGCCCCGTGTTTGATTGGAAAGAAATACAATAAAAAACTCCCGCAATTGCGGGAGTTTGATTTTTAGTACCAGATCCTAAATGAGGTGGCTGTATTTGCACTCAGCCCGTTGGATGTGCAGGTGACATCTGTGTAGATCAGGCTGCCATACGGCTGGTTCGTAAAAGAGAGAGAGACAATGCCTACGCCGTTCGAGTTGGTGGCGATGCTGGTGGTTTCATTGCGGCCATCAGGCCAATGGACAACTGCCGTGCAGTTTGCGTTGGCAACCGGTTGCAGGTTTTGGTCTTGCACGATCACGAAGATCAATTGTGTGTCGGTGGCAAGGGTAACTGCCTTCCATGCAAAGGCGCGAACTTGCAAGTTGGTTGGAACCTGCGGTGAGTTGTCGATAGGTTTGGCAGGCGCGAGCAAGCCTGGGTCTTCTCCCAGTGTGTCGAAATAAATTCGGCCAAGGTCAGAGACGGCAACACGCTCGCCTTCGTTTTTCCAGGGCTGCCATTCGAGGCGTGTTTTCTGGAAGTATTGCACGATCTTGTTTTCATGATATTCAAAACCAGAGATCGGGTAGCCGAACTGATCCACGCCGCCGTATTTATCAAAGAATTCAAGGAATGCAAAGCACACCGGATAACCCGTCTCTGCATAGAGGCGGCAGGCAAAGGAATTGTTTACATTCAATGGGCCAGTCGTAGCGAATGTGAGCTGCCCAAGCGGGCTTAGCTGTACACGCTGACCTTCAGGCATATCATTGCGAAGTTCAAAGCGGGCACGTTGAAAATATTGAACGGTCTTGCCGTCTTTGCTGATGAATTCTTCGGTGATGGGGTAGCCATAGAGAAAGGTGGCGTTTGGGTTGCCGTTGTAGTATTTGAAGAACTCCCCTTTAACATTGTGCCCGGTTTCGCTGAAATACTTAAAGGTGTCTTGCGCTTGCGCGTTTACAGACCCCCAACTTGCGCTGAGTAGGCAGATCGCAACAATGAAAGAAAGAGTTCGGCGCAACATAATTCACCTGTTTGATTATACTCAGAAATTTTTATCACGACATTACAAACAGTTATCTGCAAAATGGCAGAAATACAGCATATTGATAACATTTTTAGGCCACAAGCGCAATGGGGGGAAACACTCAATTGTCTATAAGAGCAAAGCTTGGATGATTTTCTCTGATGCATGGCCATTGCCATATGGATTGTCTGCCTTTGCCATTTTTGAGTAGGCTGATTCACTATCCAAAAGCCGCTTCGCTTCATTAACAATGTGGCTGGTCTCTGTTCCTACGAGTTTGAGCGTCCCTGCTGCCACCCCCTCTGGTCGTTCGGTCACATCTCGCAGAACGAGGGTTGGAATGCCAAATGCGGGGGCCTCCTCCTGGATTCCACCTGAATCGGTCAGGATCAGGGTTGCATGTTTCATTAAATGGACGAGGGGCAGATAGTCCAGCGGCGGGAGCAGGGTGATATGCTCTACACCTTTTAGCAGACGGTAAACAGGCTCCTGCACGTTTGGGTTCAAATGAACGGGGTAGATGATTTCCACATCTCCACGTTTTGCCAGCTCGATGAGCGCGTGGCAAATATTCTCGATGGGTTCACCGAAATTCTCACGGCGATGGGCCGTGACAAGAATCAACTTTTTTGACTGGAGTTTTGTTGTGGCTAGTTCCACGATCTCTTGAGGTTCAGGCTGTTTGCTGACGAATTGCAATGCGTCGATCACGGTGTTGCCTGTTACTTTGATAATATGTTCGTCAACCCCTTCACGCAGCAGGTTTTGTTTTGACCATTCTGTCGGCGCGAAATGAAGGTCGGCAGTTACGCCTGCTACGCGGCGGTTGATCTCTTCGGGGAAGGGTTGCCATTTGTCGTGTGTGCGCAAGCCTGCTTCCACATGCCCGAATTTGATGCGGTTGAAATACGAAAGCAGAGAGGTGATGGCTACTGTGGTGGTATCTCCTTGTGCCAATACCCAATCGGGCTTGAAATCTGCGAGGATGGGGTCCAGGTGCGTGAAGATTGCGGCGCTCAATTGGGCAAGAGATTGGTTATCACGCATCAGGTTCAGGTCATATTCGGGTTTGATCTCGAATAGATTTAGTACCTGATCGAGCATTTGGCGGTGTTGGGCAGTAACGCAAACACGCGATTCCACGCCCGCTGTTTGATCTAACAGACGGACAACGGGAGCCATTTTCACAGCTTCAGGGCGTGTGCCAAATACAGAAAGTATTTTCAATGGAGATTTCCGATTTTTAATTTACAACTTTGTTTTGCCATCACCAATGCGGCAGATGGTGAAACCATGGGCCTTCCAGGTATCGCTTTCCCAGCAGTTAACGGTGTCGATCAGGGTGCGCGCTTTTGTTTGTTGCGCGATCACGGCTGGGTCTAGTTTTGTAAATTCAGTATGTTTAACCAGCACTACGACCGCATCTGCGTCTTTGATGGAATCTGCAAGGGTGGGGGCCATGGTAATTCCTTCAAGATTTGCATCTGGTTTGAAGGGTTCCCATGCAAGCACCTTTGCGCCTTCTTTTTGCAGGATGTGAACCACTTCGTTTGCAGGGCTTTCACGCAGATCATCCACATCGGGCTTGTAGGCGAGGCCGAGGGCCGCGATCTTTTTCCCTTTGAGCGAGCCAAGTGCGCGTTTGACGGCTTCCACTACAAAGTGTGGCTGGGAGTCGTTTACCATCCTTGAATGATAGATGAGCGGGGTGAGTTCGGGTGCTGCTTCTACAAAGAACCACGGGTCCACGCTGATGCAATGCCCGCCGACGCCGGGGCCGGGGTTGAGAATTTTTACGCGGGGGTGCAGGTTTGCAATGGAAATGGCTTCCCACACATCCACGCCGAATTTATCTGCAAGGCGGGAGAATTCGTTTGCAATGGCAATGTTTACATCGCGGTAGGTGTTTTCCATCAATTTGACCATTTCGGCTGTGGTGGCGTCGGTTTTGATGATCTGCCCTTTGACGAAGATGGAATATAAGTCTTTGCCTGCTTCGGCAGATTCTGGGGTCACGCCGCCGATGACGCGTGCATTTTCGATCAGTTCGCGCAGAATCTGTCCGGGCAAAACCCGCTCGGGAGAATATGCCAAATGGAAGTCGTGCCCAGCTACCAGTCCAGAACGAGCGAGGATGGGTGTGATCAAATCTACAGTGGTGCGCGGTGGGGAGGTCGACTCAAGGACGACGAGATTCCCCTTCTTCAAAAATGGCAGAATGGATTCGGCAGCAGAAACGACGGCACGCATATCCGCCAGTTTGTAGGTTACGCCGTTGTATTCGCCAAATTTGCCATCTTGAAATGGAGTAGGTACGGCGATGATGAAGGCATCCGCTTCTTCCGGCTGGGTGGCTGCCTTGAAGTTGCCGGTAGCAATGGCGTTGGTAACTGCGTCGCGCAGGCCAGGCTCGTGGATGTGGATTTCGCCCTTGTTCAAGGTATCGATGATGTGTTGGTTAATATCCACACCCAGAACATGTACTCCGTGCGTGGCAAAGGTGGATGCTGTTGGCAGGCCAATGTAGCCAAGGCCGATAACGCAAATTTTTTGAAATTTCACAGTGACTCCAAAAGAATAATTTAGCCCGATTATTATACAACCTGCATGCATGTTTCCAGAAAGCGACTTTTCCACTGCTGTGCACGTATATTCAATCAAAGCATAATTTCTTGTTGTATAATGAAATGGAGGAACAATGGACTTTTTATTGGAACCGAATATTGCATACTTGATTCTGTTGGGTGGTGTTTTACTTGCCTTGTTGGCAATCGTAACACCGGGGACAGGTTTGTTTGAAGTCGGTGCGTTCTTCTGTTTGCTGTTGGCGGGATATGCAGTGTATAACCTGTCCTTTAATTGGTGGGCATTGGTTATCCTTGTTTTGAGTATCGTTCCATTTATTTATGCCATTCAAAAACCAAAGCGTGAAGTTTATCTTGGGGTGTCCATTCTTCTGTTGGTGGTCGGTTCGGTGTTTCTATTCGCAGTGGATGGATGGAAGCCAGCCGTTAACCCCTTTGTTGCGTTGGTGACTTCTGGGCTTTTATCTGCTTTTTTGTGGATCGTGGTGCGAAAGACTGTTCAAGCAGCCGGGGTGCGCCCAGTGCATGACCTCGATGTGTTGACCGGATTATCGGGTGAGGCCAGATCAAAAGTTCATGAAGAGGGGAGTGTATTTGTGGCCGGAGAAATGTGGTCTGCCAAAAGTGAAGCCGCCATTCCTGCCGGAAGTTCCATTCGTGTAGTTCGTCGCGAGGGATTTATCCTCGTTGTTGAAAAAAATGATCAATCAAACAACCATCTAAACAAGGAGAGTTAATATGGACTTTTTAGCAACTGGCGGCACTATTTTCTGCTTTGTCGGAGCAGTGCTGATCATTGGCTTTATTTTTCTTGCCAATGCCATCCGAATTATTCCTGAGTATCAACGTCTGGTCGTTTTCCGTCTTGGACGTTCTGTAGGAGCCAAAGGCCCCGGTATCGTTCTGCTCATTCCTGTGATCGACCGAGCCGTAAAAGTGGATTTGCGCGAACAGGTTCGCGAAGTGCCGCATCAGACTTCCATTACAAAGGATAACGCTCCGATCTCCATCGACTTCCTTTGGTATTACAAGGTGCTTGACCCCGCTGAATCCGTTTTGCAGGTAGGTAACTTTGAATCTGCTGCGGCTGGTATTGCGGCAACCACTCTCCGCGCTGTGATCGGTGGTATTCCGTTGGATGATGTGCTTTCAGAACGCGAGCATATCAATAATATGCTCCGCACCCGCCTTGATGAAGTGACCGAACGCTGGGGTGTGAAAGTGACCAACGTGGAAATCCGTGAGATCATTCCTCCGCGTGAAGTGCAAGATGCAATGAACCGCCAGATGTCCGCCGAGCGTATCCGCCGCGCCCTTGTCACCGAATCCATGGGTGACCAGCAAGCTGCGATCAACCGCGCTGAAGGTACCAAACAGGCCGCGATCCTTTCAGCTCAAGGTGAGCGCGAGTCCAACATCCTCCGCGCTGAAGGTGATAAGACAGCTCAGGCATTGCGTGCAGAAGGTTTTGCCGTTGCTTTGGAAGCCATCTTTAATGCAGCCAAGAGCGTTGACCAAAAGACCATGACGCTCCAATATTTTGAAACGCTCAAATCCATTGGGACAAGCGCATCCACCAAATTCATCTTCCCGATGGAGTTCACCAGCATGTTGGATAATTTCCTCGGCAAAGAGAGCAAGAAGTAACAATAATTTGTAATACAATAAGGTCTCCCAAAACGGGAGACCTTATTTTTTATGGAAATCGTCAAAGCATCCATTCTAGACCTTACTGCTCTTCGCAAACTGGAAATCGAAAGTTTTGCGAAGGATGCCTGGCCTTTGTTCGATTTAATAGCAGTTCTGACTTTCCCCGATGTGATCCGCTTAAAAGCAGTGGAAGATAATCAAATGGTGGGCTTCGTAGCAGGCGACCCGCGTCCGCGCGAAGGGTGGGGCTGGGTTGCCACCATTGCAGTTGATTCACGCTATCAGCGACGTGGTATCGGGCGGGCTTTGCTTCATGCCTGCGAAAATACACTGGGGGTTCCACGCTCTCGCTTGACCGTGCGCCTTTCAAATCATGGTGCCATCGCCATGTATGAGAAGGACGGCTACAAGTCAATTGATCTGTGGAAAGGATATTACAACGATGGGGAAGATGCCTTGTTGATGGAGAAGGAATTATGATCGAACCGAAAAAACGATTGATCGAATTTGAGGCATTGCGAGGACTGTCAATTGTGCTTTTGCTGGCTTTGCATTCCGAAATTATTGGCGCATCTCTATATGGGGTTAGCTTGGATCCGCTGGCAAAATTTGTAGGGGCATTTTTGTTGGGGTCGTTTTTCTTTCTGGCTGGCTACTTTATGGATATGTCTCTGCAAAGATCAAGAGATGATATGTTCGGGTTTGTGAAGTCCCGGTTTATTCGCATCTTCCCGCCATACTGGCTTTCGATGCTATTCTTTATTAAGTTATTTACGCTGAAGCGGATTGAGCTTGTCGTTTATTTACTCAATTTGCAGGCCGTTTTTTCCCCTGAATTTGTCAAGCCATTATTAACTTTATGGTACATCAGTATGCTGGTCGTGTATTATATTATTTTTGGTGTTCTGCTTTGGCGGGCCAAATCAAACAAAAGCCTATTGTTGTTATCGATAGCTGTATTTGCTGTTGTATATGTTGTACATTTGACAAACGGATTGTTTGATGTACGCTTTTTCAGGTACTTCTTCATCTTTCTGGCTGGTGTCTATTTTTATCGTTTTGAGAATGTGCGTGAGTTTTTGCTCAATATTCCCTTGTTCTACAAAGCGGTTGCAGCCATTATAAGCAGCTGGTTGTTTTGGCTGGTTCAGATCAATGAACTTCCCATGACCAATGGTTATTACCTGTTGGTAGTGGATTCTTTTATTTTGATCTGGGCGTTGACCTTCTTGTCCATTTTTCGCCTGCCGATCGGCTCATGGAAAATATGGGTTTTGCTTTCAACAGCATCCTACTTTGCGTATTTGTTTCACCGTCCATTATGGTATCTTTTGCAGTTGGTCTTTGATGTGGAAGCCTGGGGCGGGGAGGCGGTGTTCAATTTTACGATTGGCTCCATTGTCACCTTGATCGTTGGATATTTTCTGCAAGTTGGTTACGATCGCCTGCTTGCCACCTTGCGTTTGAAAGGATAGTAGAAGACAGGGTTCTTCCACTTTATCGGGTTTATAATCAGCCAATATGTCTGAAACTTTGTCCCCGCCCATTTGGGTGAATACAATCCAATTATTAAAACAAATGGTAGAAGACCTTGCTGCGCAGCCTCGTGTGGCGGTGGATACCGAATCAAATAGTCTTCATGCGTTCCGTGAACAGGTTTGCCTGTTGCAATTTTCATCCATTAAGGAAGATTATTTGGTGGATCCGCTTGCTTTAAGGGATTTGAGTTTGCTGGCTCCCATTTTTGCGAACCCAAAGATCGAAAAAGTATTTCATGCTGCCGAATATGACTTGATCTGCTTGCGGCGTGACTTTAATTTTTCCTTTGCCAACTTGTTCGATACGATGCAGGCAGCCCGTGTTTTAGGGTACCCAGCCGTGGGTCTGGATCGATTGTTGGGAGATAAGTTTGGCATCAAAATGGACAAACGCCACCAAAAAGCGAATTGGGCAGAGCGTCCATTGACTCCAGATCAGATCCATTATGCCCGTTTGGATACCCATTATTTATTTAATTTGCGGGATGCTCTTGAACAAGAATTGCGTGAAAGGGAAAGGCTTGAGTTTGCCCTGGAAGATTTCTACCGCGCCTGCATACCTGATGAACAAAAACATCGAAATGGCGGCGCCTCCTGGGAGCGGTTTGCCGGTCGTAAGGATCTTTCATTGCGTGAATTGACCGTTATTTCGTACTTGTGCAAATGGCGGGATAAGGAAGCAGAGAAGTTGAATCGCCCACCTTATAAGGTAGTGATGGATGATGTTTTTGTATCTTTGGTGAAAAACCCGCCTGAGCAAAAAGTGGATCTTTCCGGTGCGGGGTTAAGTGAGAAACAGATAAAGCTTTGGGGAGACCAGGTTTTAAGTGCAATCAGGCATGGGAGTGAAGCTCCGCTTGTTGAACGGAAGCAGCCCGAACGTAAGGAAGATGCGGTTCTTCGTCGCCTTGAAAAATTAAAGGCGTGGAGAAAATCGATCGGCATTGAGATGAAGGTGGAGTCAGATATCATTTTGCCGAAACTCTATTTGGGTTTGTTGTCTGAAAACCCGCCAAAGTCAATGGAAGAATTGCGTGACCTGATGAAGGATACGCCTTCACGTGTGGATAAATTTGGCGTGCAGATCTTGAAGACATTAGGAGTGAAACATGCGAATTAATTTCCACGGCGCGGCTCATACGGTGACGGGCAGCCAGCATTTGATCGAAGTTAATGGATCAAAGCTGCTGCTGGATTGCGGCTTGTATCAGGGCCGGCGCGTGGATACGTATGCGCGTAATTTGAATTTTCGTTACTCGCCGCGCAGTGTGGACGCAGTGATCTTGTCTCATGCTCATATTGACCATGCAGGAAATTTGCCAAACCTTGTGAAGCAGGGGTATGAGAAAAATATTTTTGCAACACATGCCACTGTGGATCTCGGAAGTTTGATGATTCGTGACTCAGGCCGCATTCAGGAATCGGATGCGGAGTTTGTGAACAAAAAACGCGCCCAGCGTGGTGATGACCCGATCGACCCGCTCTACACAGAACAGGACGCAGAAGATGCTGCGGGCTTGTTCAAAGGGGTGAACTATGCGGAAGCATTTGAACCTATTCCTGGTGTGATCGCGCGTTTTTACGAAGCGGGGCATATTCTTGGTTCAGCAGGTGTTTCACTTGAGATCGAAGAAAAGGGAAAAAAGACCCGCTTGTGGTTCTCTGGGGATATCGGCAGGTACAAAATGCCTTTGCTGCGCGACCCTGTTTTGCCTGAATCTGTTGATTACATGATCATGGAATCAACCTACGGTGATAAATCACATAGCGACCCATCTAATGCGTACACTGAATTTCGTGAAGTCGTGAAGCGGACAGTGGAGCGCGGCGGCAAGGTCATTGTCCCCGCTTTTGCTGTGGGTCGTACGCAGGAATTGGTTTACAACTTAAATCAAATGATGGAAGATGGCGATGTACCCAAAGTGCCAGTGTTTGTGGATAGTCCTTTGGCAGTGAACGCCACGCAGGTCTTCAAAAATCATTTGGAATGTTTTGACGAAGAAACCGCTCAGTTTGTGCGAGAGGCGCGTCACCCTGCATTGGATTTCAATATGCTGACGTATGTGAAGTCGGTGGAAGAATCCAAAGCCTTGAACGAACGCAAAGAGCCAATGGTCATCATCTCTGCTTCGGGCATGGCAGAAACTGGGCGCATCGTGCATCACATCCGCAATAATATTGAGAATCCAAAGAATACGATCTGCATTGTCTCGTGGCAGGCTCCCAACACAATGGGGCGCAGGCTGGCAGACCGTGAACCGCAGGTGAACATCTTTGGAGAGGTATACAAACGTAAATGTGACGTGGCTACCATTGGCGGGCTCTCAGGTCATGCAGGGCAGGATCTGCTGGTTAAATATGCGATGGGCGTGAAAAATTCTGTGAAGCAGATTTTCCTCGTCCACGGGGAAGAAAAGCAGGCAATGACCTTGAAAGGCCTGTTGAATGAAAGAAAGTTAGGTCAGGTGCATTATCCTGACTTACATGAAAGCGTTGATTTGTAAGAAACTTTTTCGGTTATAATTTCGCCCGCTTCTATATTTGGGGAGGTGCCAGAGTGGTTGAATGGGACAGTCTCGAAAACTGTTGTAGGCTCCGGTCTACCGAGGGTTCGAATCCCTCCCTCCCCGCTGAAGACTCTTGAAAAATTCGAGAGTCTTTTTTATTTATGACAAGGAGATTCCTATGAAAAAGAAATATTCCCTGCTTGTAATTTTGATCCTCGTTTTTTTGATAACTGCCTGTGGAGGGGGCGACTCAACACCCGCGCCTCAAATTGATTCTGCACCCACGCAGGCTGCCACGCTGGGGCCTGTTTCTACTTCCACCTCCATACCTGAACCGACTGCAACTACAGCAGTTGAACCTACTGCCAATTCTGGGGATATTTCTGCCTGCAAGATCCGCTCCTATTCCTTCACCAATGTTGGGTTTGGATTGCCCAATCCCATGTATAAGCTCCCTACGCTTGGAGTAGTTAAGACCATTGTATTATTTGCTGATTTTCCCGATGTGCCAGCAGCGCAAACTCCTGAAGAGGCTCTTTCCGTTATTTCTCCAAATGCCGAAAAATTCTTCAATGATATTTCCTATGGAAAAATGACATGGACTTTGGAGCCTCATTTCGTTTGGCTGCATTTGAGCCAGCCCTCATCATATTACGGTGAAGCGATCCGTTCGTACGAGGGACATTTGGAGTTCATTCAAGAGGCTGTGACCTTGGCCGACGCAGATGTTGATTTTTCAACAGCCGCATCCGTGGTAGTAATGGTTCCACCTGAAGCGACTGCGGTAGGGTATGGCCCTGCTTTCGGCGCAAATGCAGGACAAGGCTATACTGCCGATGGAAAGACTTTTTCCAACGGTGTCACCTCGGGTGCAGACGTGCCTGCATGGGGTTTTCTATGGTTGAACCATGAAACTGGTCACACCATGGGGCTGCCAGACCTGTATGCCTATCAATATGATGCAGCGAATTACGATGACCAGCACCGCTTCGTTGGCGGGTTTGGACTGATGGGCTACATCGATGGCAGCGCCCCTGAATTCTTTGCGTTTGAGCGTTGGCAATTGGGCTGGCTAGAAGATTCTCAAATCATTTGTCAGCCTGAAGGCGAACAAACTACAACCATTACGCCCATTGAAACTGCTGGCGGTGTAAAAGCAGTGATGATTCCCATAAGCGATTCAAAAGTCATTGTCATTGAATCCAGAAGGCCGATTGGGTATGATGATAGTCTTGTAAAATCTGGTGTGCTCGTATACACCGTGGATACGTCCATTTATTCAGGGGAAGGGACACTGGTTGTTTATCCAATTTTGGAAAATGACCCGTATCGTGAGCAGTCTCCGCTTGCGAATGGCGAATCGATCACTGTTGAAAATGTGACGATCACAGTTACAGGCTCAACGGCTGAGGGTGATACAGTGCAGGTAACAATTAAATAGAATTTCAAAGAACCCTCCGAAGTCTTTAAGACCTCGGAGGGTTTATGTTTAATGGTAAGATTCGCCCAATGAAACTAAACCTCGCCCTCGCACAGATCAATACAAAACTTGGTGATGTGGAAGCGAACCTCGCCAAGCATCTGGATTACATCAAACAGGCTAAATCTGAAAAGACGGATTTATTGGTATTCCCCGAGCTCTCATTAACTGGATATGTTTTGCAGGATCTGGTTGCTTCAGCCGCACATAAGCCGGTGGATGATGACCCCGTCTTCAAGCATTTACTCAAAGCGTCTCACGATCTGGATATTGTCGTTGGCTTTGTAGATGAGGATTCACGCCACCGCTTTTACATTGCTTCGGCATACCTCTCAGGCGGGAAACTTGTGCATGTTCACCACAAAGTGTATCTCCCAACCTATGGACTTTTTGATGAAGGCCGCTTCTTTGCCTGGGGAGATAAGGTCCGTGCCTTTGACACACGCTTCGGGCGTATGGGTATGCTCATCTGCGAAGATTTCTGGCACGCCTCGCCGCCATACCTGCTCTGGCTTGATGGTGCGGATATTATGCTGTTCTCCTCTGCATCTCCTGGGCGTGGACTCAACGACAATGAAAAACTTGAGTCCGCGCGCTGGGTGGAACGTGTTAACAAAGCCTATGCCAGCATGTTCACCTCCTTTGTGGCACATGCCAATCGTGT
>CAZHOX010000004.1:8713-10107 GCA_964534345.1 uncultured Anaerolinea sp. | reverse complement strand
ACAGAACTCGCCCGTGAAATTTTGACAGGCTTCATCAAGTCGGAGGTTACGCGAGTTGGAATGAGCCGTGCCATCGTTGGGCTTTCAGGCGGTCTTGACTCTGCGCTTTCCTGCGCGTTGGCAGTTGATGCACTGGGTGCAGAGAATGTCCTTGCAGTACGAATGCCTTATAAAGCCTCCAGCAAAGATTCACTTGACCATGCCAAACTATTGATCGATCAACTTGGAATCCCCAATAAAACTATTGAGATCACAGACATGGTTGAGCCGCTCTTCAAACTTGACCCCGAAATCTCCAACATGCGCAAAGGTAATGTTATGGCGCGTGAGCGTATGATCGTACTCTTCGATCAAAGCGAAGTGTTCAAAGGTCTCGTCATTGGTACAAGCAACAAAACTGAAATCCTGCTCGGCTACAGCACCATTTACGGTGACTCTGCCAGCGCAATGAACCCCATTGGTGATCTTTATAAAACGCAAGTTCGCCAGCTTTCCCGCGCCATGAACATTCCCGCGCCGATTATTGACAAGGCACCCTCTGCTGATTTGTGGGCAGACCAGACCGATGAAAAGGAACTGGGTTTCACCTACGAAGAAGTGGACAAACTTCTCTATCTTCTCGTAGACCAACGCTACAGTCCGCAGGAAGCAGTGGAAGCGGGCTTCAATGAAGCCTTCGTAAAAACCGTCACCACGCGCATTCGCCGTAATCAATTTAAACGCATGCAGCCGCCGATCGCAAAGGTCAGCAATCGCACGGTTGGTTATGACTTTCTATATCTTCGAGATTGGGGCACGTAAATGGGTCTTCACATTCCACCTTCACTTAAGCATAAAAAATTCTTCTATCTCTGGCTCGGACAACTCATTTCGATCACAGGAACCCAGATGCAGATCTGGGCTTTATTTTGGCACATCAACCAATTGAACGACAATCCCATTGCTTTGGGCGGGATTGGTGTTGCGCGTATTTTGCCGGTTATCTTTTTTTCGTTGATCGGTGGTGCGCTGGCTGACTCATTTGACAGACGCAAGGTGATGTTCGTGACACAATCCTTCGCCGCGCTTCTTGCTTTAACCTTGGGCCTGCTCACCCAATTTGGGCATGTCACCATCTGGCACATTTACTTCATCACCTCGCTGCAAGCAGTTGCCGTCGCCTTTGACGGACCCTCCCGTCAGGCATTGGTCCCCAACCTGCTCCCGAAAAAAGACCTGCCCAATGCCTTCAGCATGACCTTCACTTCGTTTCAAGTTGGTTCTGTGCTTGGCCCAGCCCTGAGCGGAATTGTCATAGCAGCCGCAGGGCAGGCTGCTGTCTATTATCTCAATGGGATCTCGTTCGTTGCTGTGCTGTTTGCCTTGTTCATGATCGGAAATGTCCCGCAATCCAT
>CAZHOX010000004.1:0-8613 GCA_964534345.1 uncultured Anaerolinea sp. | reverse complement strand
GGATTTTCGATCAGACATTTCATCTCGGCCAAGACAGCCTGATGGATCACATTCGTGTCATTTGTCCCCAACTCTTTCACATAGATCGGATTGCCGATCTGCACAGTCACAGTAACAGGTTTTTCGTCAAAGAGAATCATGCCAAGCAATTGCAGGGCGGTTGCAAGCTTTTCTTTTTCTTCTTTCGTTTTTTTGATTTTCAACAGCCAGTGTTTTGCATATTTCACCGCCACCACATTCCGAACCAGCACTGGCAGTATCGCAGCATCTGGAGCCATACGAACGAAAACCCCCACGCTGTCTGTCCAATCTTGCAGGGATTGGACTGCTCCTGGGTACACATCCGGGTCGGGTTCAATGTGACCAGCAGGGAAGGTCAGTGTTGCGCCGCCGTTCTTCAAATGCAAACTGACCTGACGCACGAGTGTCATTCGTTTGGCAGGGTCATCGTAGACATAAAAAAGTTGTTTGGTGGTTTCGGGCAATGCATTCAAAAAGGGACGATCGAGCGCGATGATATGCAAGTCTTTGCGTTTCAACGCCGCGAAAAGCGCCACGGTGTCTACCATGCCCGGATGATTGGATAATGCCAGAAACGCAGAATCAGGCACACGGTCCGCGTTGATGATGCGCAGGTCTTTCACATAGCGGTGGACAAGATTCCATCCTCCATCCACAATGCCATGCGAACCAACAACTTCATCATATTCCACTACATGATGCGCAAAAGTTCGCGCAGGTTTCAGAAAAAGGATGCGCAGCAAGCGCGCCAGCAGCGGGGAGTTTTGCCAGCCAAATGACGAGACAAGGTCATCAAGGTTGATCTGGGTAAGGGCTTCAATGTTTGAGGTCATTCGCGTTCCGATGAAAAATGCAGAGGGTAGCCTTCCATGCCTGCGGCGTGGTGTGCTTTTTGTATTCGCTTCTCCGCTTCCATGCGCGGCAGCGATTGGACGTAGGCAGAGCCTTTGATGTGCGCAACAAGCATGATCTCGGCTGCGCGGTCGTTGCCGAGGAAGAATATCTGCTTGAGCACTTCCACGACAAAATCCATTGGCGTGATGTCATCGTTGTAGATGGTGACGCGGTAAAGCGGCTCAAGGTCCGTTTCGATTTCTTCGATGATCTCTATCTCTGGGAGGGTTTGCTGATTCATTCTACAGTGTCAGTTGTTCGATTTCGTCTTTTGAAAGTTCGATCTCTGCTGCTTCAAAATTTTCGCGGATGTGCGCAGGATTGGCAGACATGGGAATCGTGATGATGCGCGGCTGCGAGATAACCCATGCGAGTGCAATTTGAAAGGCAGTTGCGTTGTGCGCTTTTGCAATGGACTCCAGCTTTGCATTTGTTTTCAAATTGCCTTCTTCAATGGGGGAGTAGGCGGTTAGCAGAATATCGTTTTTCTGGCAGTATTCCAACATGCCATTTTTTACATACGAACGATCTCCCAAACTGTATGGAACCTGATTGGTGATGATGGGTGTTTCAGAAAGTTCCTGCGATTGCTTCAGCAACTTTAAATTGAAATTGCTCACTCCAAGATGTTTTACTTTTCCATCACGCACCAGTTTGTTCAAGGCGCGGAAGGTATCTGCGAGCTTCATTCCCGCTGACGGCCAATGAATGAGGTACAGGTCAATGGTATCCATTTGCAGGCGGCGCAGACTATTTTCACAGGAGCGCAGTACCTCATCATATTGAAGATGGGATGGAGTGACCTTGGATGTGATGAAGAGCGCTTCTCTCTTAACCTGTGAGCTGCGGACTGCCTGCCCAAGCAGTTCCTCCGCGTGACCATTCGCGTACATTTCTGCGGTATCGAAATGAGTGTAGCCGGTCTCTATTGCAGAGTGGAGAGCTGCCAGAGAAACAGAATCAGTTTTCGGGTCGGGGAAAGAGCCGCCGCCTATTTTCCAGGTGCCGAATCCGATCTTGGGGAGAGTTAGGCTTGGGATGTGTTCAAATTTCATAAGGTGATTAATCCAATTCAACTTCGATGGTGTGTGTGACTTTTGCTCTGCCGCCGACTAACAGGCTGGCGATCTTGCCATCTTCCAATTTTAGTTCAACGAGAATTTCACTGGGTAAAGGGGCGGGCATGAGCCTGCCTTGTTCGATGACCATGTTTTCTTTTTTTATATTCATCTTGTCGAACAGGTAACACGCCAGAGGGCCTGCGGCTGTGCCTGTTGCAGCTTCTTCCAGAATGCTGTAATACGGCGCGAACATGCGTGCTCCGGCATCGCGGCCTGTTACTTGGGTTTCGAGTGTGAATGGATAGTACCCGATCAGGTCCAGCGTTTCGCTGATCTCATCGATGGCTTTTAGATCTGGCTTGATGGCTTTCAATGTGCGCTCGTCTTTGATGGGAATCATCATGAAGTAATTGCCGGTGTTGACGGGCATGGGCTCGTAATTTTCGAGCAGGTCAGTTTTGAGAATGCGTAGTGAATCAAGAACATCCTGCTCGCTGACGCCTTCGTAGGGGAGCGGGAAATAACGCGGCGCAAGCTGTTGCATGAAGGCCATGCCTTCTTCCAGAAAAATATCGCGGTTGCCGTCTATGGTTTCTTTGGAGCTTTTTGCACCTTGCACAATTCCCAGTTGAGAGAGATAGGAGAAGGTGGCAATGGTGGCGTGCCCGCAGTGGGGGATCTGTCTGTTGGGTGTGAAGAACTCCAGCTTGAAATCAGCCGTGTGAGATTTGGAAACAAAGGAGATTTCTGAAAGGCCAACTTTTGTTGCAATGGCTTGCTTGGTCTCGTTTGATAATTCATCTGCGGGGTACACAACGCCGGCAGGGTTGCCGCCTTCTCCCGCATCGGTAAAGGCATTGACAATATGAATTGTGATTTGGTTGGGCATGGTTCCTCCATAACATTAAGAACGCGCTTTCCACTATTCTATCGCTTGTCTTGTAAATCGGTAAACGAACATCCATCTCTCTCCCGATTTTCTGCACAAATTCTGCACATATAAAAAGTATCTTTGGGCAAGATAATAATCAAGGAGATAAAAATGTTGAACTTTTGGAGAAACAAAACAGTCCGTAATTGGACTATTGCAGGGGTTGTGGTGATTGCCGCACTGTTATTCGCTTGGGTATTTTCCCCCGCCAAAGCAAATGAATCCGCTGTGGCAACCGAAGTGACTGTTACTTCACTGGATGTAGCTGAAACGATCGAAGCCTCTGGCTCGCTCGAAGCTCAACCGTTTGCAAGCCTGCATTGGAAGACAAGCGGCGTGGTAGAAGCTGTGAATGTAAAGCCAGGGGATTTTGTGAAAACCGACGATATTCTTGTGACGTTGGATCCAACCAGCACCTCCGCCAGCATTGTCTCGGCTCAAGCCGACCTGGTAACTGCTCAAAAAAATCTGGAAGATCTTCTCACTTCAGGCACAGACCTCGCGCAAGCAGCCATTGACCTGAAGAATGCACAGGAAGATTATGATGATGCTGTTTACTATTTGCGCTATTTGCAAACCGATACCAAGGTTCCACAGACAACATACGGCGCGAAACTTGAACAAACGAACAGCGGCTGGAAATACAAATATACGGCTGAAAACTTCAAAGGCCCTGCTCCCAAAGATTGGATCATTGAAGCAGAAAATGATCTTGCGTTGAAAAAAGCAAAACTGGAAGATGCGCAGCGTGAGTACGACCGCCTTCTCGCTGGAGAGACCTCCGCAGATGTGATCGCCGCACAAGCCAAAGTGGATGCCGCGCAAGTGACGGTCAACTCATTGAGCATTATCGCTCCGTTTGCGGGTGAGGTCTTGTCAGTGGATAGCCGTGTGGGGGATATGGTGGATACGGGCGAACTCTCCGTCAATCTCGCGGATATGGATCACCTGTATGTGGAAGCGCAGGTGGATGAATCAGATATTGCCAATGTCCAATTGGGCAATCAAGCCGAAGTTACGTTGGACGCGGTGCCTGGCGTCACGCTTACTGGTAAGGTGTCTTCCATCAATCCTGTCGGAGAGAATGTTTCAGGGTTGGTGAAATACACTGTCCGTGTGGATTTGGATAAAGTAGCGGATGGTACGTTTCTGCCATTAGGTACTACGGCCAATGTTGTCATTACTGTGAAGGAAACTGCTGCGACTCTGGCCGTGCCTATTGTTGCGATTCAGAATGATGGTCAGGGAGAATTTGTATGGGTGATTCAAAGTGATAATACGACGAAGCGCGTAGATGTGGTCACTGGCTCTATTGTTGGAGACCAGGTGGTTGTGACAGGCAGTTTGCAGGATGGTAATCGCATTCAACTGGTGCAGACGAGCAGCTTTGAAGCTCCGAATCCTTTTGGGGGAGAAAACTAAAATGATCCAGACGGAAGACCTGAGTAAGGTGTATCAAATGGGTGATAGCGAAGTGCGCGCATTGAATGGCGCGAGCTTCACTATCGATAAAGGTGAAATGGTTGCGATCATGGGGCCATCGGGTTCGGGGAAGAGCACTTTGATGTCGATCATTGGCTGCCTTGATGTGCCAACCAGCGGAAGATATATTTTAGATGGTGTATCTGTTGAAAACATGGATGAGGCAAAACTGGCAGAAACTCGCGGGCGAAAGATCGGCTTTGTATTCCAGCAGTTTAATCTGCTGGCACGTACCAGCGCGTTGGAAAATGTGATGCTGCCGTTGACGTATGCAGGCGTATCTGGCAAGGAACGAAATGACCGAGCCATGAAAGCATTGGATCGTGTGGGTTTATCGCAACGAACACATCATGCGCCCAACGAACTCTCTGGCGGGCAGCAGCAGCGTGTGGCAATTGCGCGTGCGTTGGTCAATGAGCCAGCCATCCTGCTTGCCGATGAACCAACAGGTGCATTAGATAGCAAGACGAGTGTGGAGATCATGGATTTGTTTCAAAAATTACACAAGGAAAGCGGGCAGACCGTGATTTTGGTGACGCATGATTTATACGTGGCACGCCATACGGAGCGGATCATCAAAATTTCTGATGGGCAGATCGTTTCGGATGAGGTTAACCATACTCCACTCAAAGCGGGCGCTCCGCGCGTGGAAGGGTAGGGATATCAATATGTTATTTTCAGAAAATTTCAAGATTGCAATTCGCGCTTTGCGTGCCAACATGATGCGGTCTGTACTCACAATGTTGGGAATAGTCATTGGTGTAGCAACGGTGGTGGCATTGCTTTCCATTGGCAAAGGGGCAACAGCCAGCATCACAAGCTCTATTCAGAGCAATGGTTCCAATTTATTGACTGTTTCACCTGGCAAACTGCGAACTGGCCCATCCAGCCTGGGAGCATCTCAGCAGGCAAGCTATTTGTATTACTCAGATTATCAGTTGTTACAGCGTTCCCTCGGTGAAGAGGTTGTTGCAATTTCCCCCAGTTATCAATCTTCTTATCTGGTCAAATATGGGAATGAAAGTTTCAACGTATCGGTTCGAGGCGTAACTGAAACCTCTCAGACAATTAACTCATTTGAACTGGCAAAGGGGCGATTTATTTCAGACGGCGATAACAAGTCCCAATCTCGTGTGGCGGTATTGGGGTCGCAAACTGCAGATGATTTGTTTGGCGGGTTGAACCCCATTGGCAAGACTATTTCTGTGAGGGGTGTTAAGTTTGAGGTGATCGGCGTGCTGGAATCAAAAGGCTCGTCAGGTCTTATCTCGTCAGACGATGCAGTTTTAATTCCGCTTGAGACTGGTTACAACAAATTATTTGGCTCCACTGCCATGTATAACGATAGAAAGATCGTCAATAGCATTTCCATTTCTGTGGCAACCACCGAGGCGATGGATACTGTTTCAGCACAGATCGAATTTTTGATCCGCCGTTCACATAAGCTGGCCTCTTCCGATGAGTTGGATTTCAATGTCTTGAGCCAGTCTGATTTGCTAAGCACACTAACCACTGTGACACAGACCCTTACTATTTTTCTTGGCGCCATTGCTGGGATCTCGCTTCTCGTTGGCGGTATTGGTATTATGAACATCATGCTCGTTTCTGTAACCGAGCGTACTAAAGAGATCGGTCTGCGAAAAGCAGTTGGAGCAACGAAAAACCAAATTCTCACCCAGTTCCTGATCGAGACCATGACCCTCAGCCTATTGGGCGGTTTGATCGGAATCCTCTTTGGGGTTGGGTTGGCGCTTGCGTTCAAAGCCACAGGTATGATCTCCTCTGTGATCACTGCTGATTCCATTATTTTGGCATTTACGTTTGCGCTTGCCATCGGCGTATTTTTTGGTCTATACCCTGCCTACCGCGCTGCAAACCTACACCCGATGGAAGCGTTGAGATATGAGTAAGTGATTGCCCGCAGACGATAGATGACAGTTTATTGTCTGTCGTCCGTCGTCAGGAAGATATAATTCCCTTATGCCCAAGAAAATCCTGATTGTTGATGATGAACCACAGATCGTGGAAATCTGCCGAGACTATCTCAGCGCGGCAGGCTATGAAACCATCACGGCCAGCAATGGCGCACAAGGTTTATCCCTTACGCGCCGTGATAAGCCAGATTTGATCGTGCTCGATCTGATGATGCCTGAAATGGATGGTTTGGAAGTTACGCGTGAAATACGCCGCGTAAGCGATGTGCCCATCATCATGCTCACTGCCCGCGTTGAAGAAACCGATAAATTGATCGGCCTTGAGATCGGCGCAGACGACTACATCACCAAGCCATTTAGCCCGCGCGAATTGGTGGCTCGCATTCGCGTTGTGTTGCGGCGCGTCACCAACTCACCAGATAATGATGTGATCCGCGCAGGCAATGTTGAGCTTGACCGCGCACACTACGAAGTTCATCTGCCCGAAAAGACGATTGCGCTTACCTCTACTGAATTTGAGATTCTTGCCACGCTTATGAGCCAGCCAGGTAGAATTTTTTCACGCGCGCAATTGCTTACGGCCACACATGGCATCACCTTTGAAAGCCTCGAACGCGCCATCGATTCACATATCCGCAACTTACGCCGCAAACTGGAACCCGCCGATTTGATCGTCACCGTACATGGTGTGGGATATAAATTTTATGCTCCTGAAGAAAATCACTTCGGAACAGCATGAGCCAGACTAAAGTATTGAAGGTTGATATGCATCCATCTGTCCGCGAAATCCGCATCCGTTTGCTTTCCGTGCTTATTCGCGCCTTTGTATTTGTTGTGCTTCTGGCGCTCTTCTTTTTTCTCTCCATCGTAAGTTATTTTCTAACTTCGCAGACCTCGCCGATTTCCATGCCATTTATTGGAGCATTTCAGGGATACTACATTGGTCACGGAAATTGGGATGGCGTTGAAAATGTTTTTGATTCGATCGCTGGAACCGAACTAGCCTCCTTCAACACCCTTTTGTTGGATGAAAACCAGCGCATCATTCTGGACCGGGATGTTGATCCTGCTTCAACAACAGGTTCAAGCTATGAGCTTAAATCCAACGATTTTGCCCTCCTACTGAAAGTGGATGGAAAAACAATAGGAACTCTTGTTGTTACCTCTGTTTCCCCCTGGAACAGGCTGGGCATTGCACGTGCCATTATTTTCCCAGTAAGCATAATTTCACTGCTGCTCTCCATCTTTCTTGTGATCGTAGCCACCGTGTTGGTACGCCGCTTTGTCAACCCATTGGCTGATGTGATCTATGCTGCGAGTGAAGTGACCAACGGCAAACTTAACACCCGCATCTCCAGCGAAGGGCCGCAAGACATGCGCAGCCTTTCAGAAAGTTTCAATGAAATGGCGGCATCTCTCGAACGCAACGACCGAGAACGGCGTGACCTGCTTGCCGATATTGCGCACGAATTGCGTACCCCGCTCTCTGTCATTCGTGGCCGCCTCGAAGGCATCGTGGATGGCATCTACAAAGCGGATGATGGGCAGGTGGTTTCGCTCGCTCTTGAACAGACCTATCTCCTCGAGCGCCTTGTAGATGATTTGCGCTTGCTAACCCTCGCTGAAACTCGCCAGTTGCATTTTGAGAAAAAAACGGTTGACCTTGCTCAACTTTCCCAACATACGATTGACATGTTCTCTGCCGAAGCGCAGGAAAAACATATCTCCCTTGCGCTCGAAAAGGGGAATGGTAATTACACAGCAGAACTCGACCAGCAGCGCATGGAACAGGTGGTTGGCAACTTGGTTGGGAACTCGCTGCGATACATTCCTGACGGCGGCAGGATATGGCTCACACTCGAAGAGACTTCAAGCGAAGTGAAACTTTTCGTCAATGACAATGGGCCGGGTGTGGCAGAAGATGAATTGCCGTATCTCTTTGACCGCTTTTGGCGCAAAGACAAATCCCGCACGCGCAGTGCAGGCGGCACGGGATTGGGTCTTGCAATCGCGAAGCAGCTTGCCGAAGCGCAGGGTGGGACAATCCACGCCAGTAATTTGCGCGAGGGCGGGCTGCAAGTTGTGATCGAGTTCAGGAAGAAGTAGCTTTTTCTTCGTTTAATAGATTTTCTACCGCTTCGATCTGCTCTTTGTCGCCGATGAAGCCGATGCGGTCTTCTGCTTCAAAGACAGTATGTGACTTTGGATTTGCCATTGCCTGTTTGTTGCGGATGATCGCCACCACAGATGCACCTGTGCGGGCGCGCAAGTTGGCTTCGGCGAGAGTTTG
>CAZHOX010000003.1:40135-44850 GCA_964534345.1 uncultured Anaerolinea sp. | reverse complement strand
TGCCCGTAATGATCTTCCTTCTGCATGTGAGTCAATACAGGTTTGGCGAGCTTCATCAACGGCGTCTTGCGGATCTTATCCAACTGCTTGATGCTTTTCGGAACACGCTTGTCAAATCCATTCAGGAAGTCCGCTGCATATTTGCGGCGCTGATTTTGGTTCAGCAGATCCTTCGAATAATTCTCCATCGTCAAATACCACTTCTCCCCTTCTCCGTGCTGCGTACAAAATTCACACATGGCAGGCTCCTTCGTTTTGGTCAGTATAGCCATGCTTTTTCCCCTGCCCTAGTGTCAAACCTCCCTGATTTTCCCGCTTGAATAATTAGAATTTATGTTCTATAATGACTATATGGACTCGCTCGAAACCCTCAAAGAGTTGTCTTCTCAAATGTCCTTCGAGGCAGATGGAGAACCGCGCCTCACTTCCCCCGCCCCGGTCTGCTTCAGTCCGAAAGAGCATGACCAAGCCTTTGCACATCCCGCCCAACTCCCCAATGGACAGAAGATCATCCTGCTCAAGACCCTGCTCTCCTCCGCCTGTGAAAGGGACTGCTTCTACTGTCCCTTCCGCGCTGGCAGAGACTTCCGCCGTGCCACCTTCAAGCCAGACGAGTTCGCTGGCCTGTTCAGTAAAATGAATCAGAGTGGAATGGCTGAAGGTGTATTCCTCAGCTCAGGGCTGGCAGGAGGCGGAGTCCGTACGATGGATAAGCTCCTCGATACAGCAGAGATCCTGCGCAAAAAGCATCAATTTCGCGGCTATGTCCACCTAAAGATCATGCCGGGCGCCGAAAAGGGCCAGGTCTACAGAGCCATGCAGCTAGCCGACCGCGTCTCGGTCAATTTGGAGGCACCCAGCACCGAACGGCTGGCAAAGCTTGCCCCACACAAGGTCTTCTTTGAAGAGCTGTTGCGCTCGCTCAAATGGGTGGAAGAGATTCGGCGTACCGTCCCCGCTTACAAATTCTGGAACGGGCGTTATCCATCCACTGTGACGCAATTCGTAGCAGGCGGCTCCGATGAAAGCGACTTGGAATTGCTGAGCATCACGAATTGGTTGACAAAAAACGTAAGACTCAAACGCGCATATTTTTCTGCATTTCATCCGATCCGAAACACCCCGCTGGAAAATAAGCCCGCAGTTGACCCCATGCGCGAACACCGCTTGTATCAAGCGTCATTTCTTCTGCGAGATTACGGCTTCGACATCGAAGACATGCCCTTCACAGAAAATAGCAACCTCCCTCTCCACGCCGACCCCAAGCAAGCCTGGGCTGAAATGAATTTGATCCACAGACCCATTGAGTTGAACAAAGCCGAAAAACATGACTTGATAAAGATCCCTGGCATTGGCATCAAAGGCGCAGAAGCAATTTTATATGCAAGAAGAAATAAAAAGATCCGCGATCTCTCATCACTAAAGAAACTTGGTGTTATTGCCGAACGCGCTGCGCCTTATGTTTTATTGGATGGTCGCAAAGCAGCGCTTCAAATGAATCTGTTTTGATTTTATAAAAAAAGTTATTCAAAAAAAAACATCATCAATAAAAAAATGTTGATGATGTTTTTTTTTATTGATGTAACCTTAAAATATTTCAACATTATCCATCAATACCTTGTAATTAAATTCATAATGACTATACTAAACAAATAATTTACAAATGAAATTGATAAGGAGAAAATAAAATGGTTAACACAACAATGGAAACGCTTTCCATCAAAACAGAAAATAAATTTCGAACTTTGATTACAAAGCAATCCTACAAAAAAGGTGAAGTGATCTGCGCAATGCCAAGCGAGAACATTATGGACAAGCCCAATCGCTTCACAGTGCAGATCGCACGCGACAGGCACACACACGTTGGCAAGCTTGCAGCATTGAATCACTCGTGTGACCCGAATGTAATTCTCGACACCGAAAAGATGGTGATGATCGCCCGCCGCGATATTGAGAAAGGCGAAGAACTTTCATTCTTCTATCCATCCACTGAATGGGAAATGCAAGCTCCGTTCATTTGTCTGTGTGGGTCTGCGAATTGCATTCACGTTGTGGCTGGCGCGCGTTTTCTGCCGCTTTCCACACTGGAACATCATTATCTCGCACCGCACATCCGCGATCTAATGATCGAGTTGCTCAAAAACACCAAACTACATTTGAAAAACCTGTAGAATCATTAAATCAAAACTCCGAGCTCTTCAAGAGCTCGGAGTTTTTTGTTGGTGATTTTTTTATAACTTCCTATGAAACGCCAGCAATTGATACGCACTTGTCCACGGCTTACCTAGCCTGTGATTATCAGAAACTTCGGTTTTATTAAACCGCTGTGCAATCTGCGGCATAAGCATTGCAATGGTTGCCCAATCATCAGTCAAGACAGCAGTTTTCATTTTGGCAGCAGTCTGCCCCGCCCACATCCACTCCATGCGGAACTTATCTGCCTTCACCCAATAATCGCGCTTCTCCCAGGCAGCCACAGATGCATCGATGCCGTCGGCAATGGCTTGCAGCGCCAAAGCAATATACGCAGCCTGGTCTTTTGTCTCAGCTGTCACATCTGATTGCTTTGCCAGCTCTCGTATGCACAGCACAATGGATTTTGTCAAACGGGTTCGTTCTTTTCCTACAGAATCAGGGTTGATCACGCGGCTCAAGGGAAATTCTCCAGTATCAGATTATTTTACAGAAGCGCGATTATACCGCGTGAAATGTTAGGATAAAATATGGTCTATGGAATCCCCCATTACCACCATCATCTTTGACTTTGGGAATGTCTTCGTCAATTGGGACGCCCGCAACTTATACAAACGCTTCTTCCCCACGCTGGAAGCTGCTGACTCTTTTCTGGAAGAGATTCATTTCGCTGAATGGAATGCCCACCAGGATGCTGGCCGTCCATTCAAAGATGGGGTTGCAGAACTTTCAAAGCAATTTCCGCAGTACGCAGATCTCATCCAAGCCTATGACACTCACTGGATGGAGAGTATTACGGAAACACTGCATGAAACCATTCAAATTGCCAGAAACCTAAAAGGTTATGGCTGGCCGCTTTACATGTTGAGCAATTTCTCTTCTGAAAAATTTTTGTTAATGAAAGAACAGCATGATTTTCTTGAAATATTTGATGACATAATCATCTCCGGGGAGCACAATGTCATTAAGCCTGACCCAGTCATTTTTGAGATCGCCCTTAAGAGAATTAACCGTAAGGCTGGCGAATGCCTATTCATAGATGACTCTCATGCAAATATTGAGACAGCACGCAAAATGGGCTTTATTACCATTCAGTACCACTCCCCTGCTCAATTGAAGCGGGATCTCCATCAACTCTCCATTAAAGGCTATTAGGACTCATGACAAACATTACACAAACCATGCTGGAAACTATTGAAGCAGAATTGCAAAGGCAGGTGGCGAGGCTTGACCAGCCAAGAACCAAACAATTTCACGAGATGTTGACCTATCACATGGGTTGGACGGGTGAAGGCGCAGGTCCGCTTGCTACGGGGAAGCGGATTCGGCCTTTGATAACTTTGTTGTCAGTCTTTTCTTCTTTTGATAAAAAAGAGAATTTCGAAAATAACACAGCACTTAATTGGCTACACGCAAAATCAGCAGCCGCATCAATTGAACTGATACACAATTTCTCGCTTGTCCATGACGATATCCAAGATAACTCTGATCTCAGGCGTGGACGAAAAACAGTATGGGCCAAATGGGGTGCGCCGATGGCTATCAATGTTGGTGATGCTCTGTTCGTGATTGCCAACCAAGCTATTGTTGATTTGGTGGAGCACTATCCTGCTGAGATGGTTGTAAAAGCGGCAAGTATTTTGAATAATTGTTGTCTTGATCTCACTCGCGGTCAGTTTTTAGATATGTCGTATGAGGAACGCGATGACCTGAGCATTGAAGACTACTGGCCGATGATCGGCGGGAAAACCTCTGCCCTACTCTCTGCATGTACCCACATTGGCTCCCTTCTTGGCTACGCGAATGAAGAAAATCAAGAAGCTTATCGTTTGTTTGGGTATCATTTGGGGCTGGCATTCCAGGTACAAGATGACATTCTTGGGATTTGGGGAAACGAGGCATTGACTGGAAAATCTGCGGCAAGCGATCTGGTGGAAGGAAAAAATTCACTACCTGTTTTGTTTGCGTTGAGCAAAAATGGTAAGTTTGCCAATAGATGGAAGCAGGGTCCTATTCAGATGGATGAAGTCGGCGCGGTAGCTGCCCTGCTCGAAGATGAAGGTGGCAAAGAATTCGCTGAGAAGATGTCTGGGGTGGAGACTGTGAAGGCGTTGGATTATTTGAAGCTAGCAGATCCACAAGGCGAGGCGGGCGAGGAACTGCTAAAGCTGGCGAACATGCTGCTTAAGCGGAAGCAATGATCAGATTAAGAAGGAAGCGCTTTTTTGTCAATCTTGACATGCGTTTTCAGCGTAGCGTATAATCGCCTTCATCAATAACGCGGGTGTAGTTCAGTGGTAGAACGCTTGCTTCCCAAGCAAGATATCGTGAGTTCGAATCTCATCACCCGCTCAAAGCAAGTAACAGGGATGAAAGACCGTCATATTTTGCCAGAAATGGCAGAAAGACGGTCTTTTTATGTCTCCACAAACAGTTACACAGCAAAAATGTTATCTTGCATACCTTGCCCTTACTGGGGAGACATCGACATTATGAGCGGGCTTGTAAAGGTAAAACGCGGC
>CAZHOX010000003.1:13459-40035 GCA_964534345.1 uncultured Anaerolinea sp. | reverse complement strand
CAGAGAGATTATTACTCTTTTTTAGGGGGATATATTTTTACAAGTCGTTCGAGTAATTCTAAGGCATGTGACTTGGTAAGGGTGCTTGAAGAATACTTCCGAAAAAGGCGTCTCAATACGTCTATCTTTTCATTCCTAGATAGTTTACTTGGCGAAAATTTTCTGATAATGCGTTTGACAATACTTGTCTTTTCTTGCTTTGAAAGTCCATCTTCTTCTGTCATTCCACACCGACCTTTGCAATAAAGCTAGACTACCAATAAAGAATTCAACCCAGTCAATACCTACTCTCTAAAGACCTCTTTCATTGTGCGCCATGTGACCCCAGGATGCAAGTCCTGTATCATATTTGCAATGCGCTGATAAAAAGCGCAGTCACTAGAACCTTCCTGCCTTGAGCGATACTAGAGACGATTGCAATGCCAACATGCGAAATATTTACCACCTGGGGCAAGGTAGAGAGCGCTCACGCGCCGACCACAGCCAACAATGGGACAGGTAAACCATCCGCACCCGCCTCGAAGCCGACGAAGCCTATCTTGCAATCAAAAACATGTAAAAACAATGTATTGCCTTAGTTTTTCGTCTCGCTTATAATTTAGATATTGAGCGGCCAAGGAATGAGCGCTTGCCTCCCCGAGTGAGCCAAGTGGGATGTACTGAAACTTAATAAAATATGACGGGAAACTCCTCGAAACACACGATTTCACTCATCACTAATGCGGGTATAGTTCAGTTGTAGAACGATTGCTTCCAAAGCAAGATACACCGCAAAGGCGTCGGCGCGGTGTCGTGAGTTCGAATCTCTTCACCCGCTCACATTTTAAGTCGAGGAAGCGATTTCCTCGACTTTTTGTCATACTAAGCTATTTGTAAGGTAGCTGTTATGCATACTCATCGGTCTTAATGTAAAATTCAAGCCGGAGTTGACTTGAACATGACAGAACTGAATAAGGGTACTATTCTTTACGTGGAAGATAATTCAGACAACAGAAATTTGATCCGCAGAGTTTTGGAAGCGGAGGGGTATTCTGTTATTGATGCCATTAATGCAAATCAGGCAATCGAAAAACTTGAGGAAAACAGAATAGACCTTATTTTGATGGACATAAATATGCCAGATATGGACGGCTATACACTTACAACAAAGATTAAGGGGATTCAGGCTTTTTCAAAGATTCCCATTGTGGCAGTGACCGCAAATGTAATGCGTGGCGATCGTGAGAAGTCGCTTGAGGCAGGATGTGATGGCTATATACAAAAGCCCATCGATATTGATACACTTGCCCAGCAGATTGAACGTTTTACGACAAGGAGCACAAATGTCTGATCAAAATCAACCCCCTGCTGTTTCCGATACACAGCCTATTCGCAAGCCAAATATACCGAAAGATGCTGCTGTGTTGGTGGTTGAAGACAATGTATCCAATTTTGTTTTAATTGCCCGAATGCTTGGGTATCTTGGTGTTCATTGTGAATGGAAAACTTCAGGCTATGAGGTTTTGGAATATGCGGATACCCTGCCGCGACTTGACTTGATTCTTATGGATATTCGGCTTCCGTACGAAGATGGGTATGGTGCTCTCAAAAAAATTCGAGCATCAGAACGTTTCAAATCTGTACCTATCATTGCTGTTACAGCCGAAGCCAGTGTAGAGCAAATGAAAAAAGCTCAAGATTCTGGTTTTGATGGTTTTTTGGGAAAACCGCTTGACCCGGACCGATTCCCGGACCAAATACGCCGCATTTTGAGCGGGGAACCTGTTTGGGAGTTTAGTTAATCTTCTTAATGACTACAAATCCAGCGCCGCCCGTAATTGATACTCCGCAAAGATATAAGGGCAGTCTGACAGGTACCCTTGTAAGAACGCTTCTTATCTTTACATTCATTCCACTTGTCTTAATGGCAGGGGCGGCGTATTTTCGTACACGTGCTTTATTAAGAGATCAGGCTATTACACAAACTGAAAACTTATTAAGCAATCAAGTCAAAATTGTTAATGAGGAAGTTCTTGCCAAGCAAGAGAAGTTTGAGTCTTTGCTGGCTTCTTCTGATAAATTTCCCACTATTGTTGAACTTGCCTTACACGCCAACCCCAAAAGCAGGGAATTCCGTGAAATTCGCGAGGCTTTTGTTGGTGAAATCCAAAAAAGTAATACACAAAATAACAGGCCAGTATTTGACCATTTTTTCCTTGTAGACAAGGATGGATCTGTCAAAATTTCAAGTAATGCGGATTGGCAATCCGCAGTCTTGGATTCGTACGTTTTTGAAGGCTTAAGAGGGTCTCAATCTTATGTAGTCTATGGCCTTTCTCCAATCTACAAAAACGAGTTAATTCTTATTACAGCAGTACCGTATCAAACAGAGCGTGGGTCAACACTGGGAACGTTAATTGGCATTACCGAAAAAGGAAACTTACAGCAGCTAATTCAACCATTAAATGGATTGGCTCCATTTGCAAGCACTTATTTTATTCTTTCAGAAAATACATTTATCGCTAGTGATCCTGCCACGGGTGATTTCAAAGAAGTGGCCGTTTCAACAATGCAGGATAATTTAATCTCCAGCCTTTCAAAACTTGTTGAAGATGACAACAATAAACCGATTGCGTTGGATGTTATCTCTCCCGAGGGAGAGGCGTCACTCGCGCAACTCCAATGGCTGTCAAGCATTCAAAGCGGCATTGTTCTGGAAATTAACAACAAAAATATCTATAGTGAAATTGCAAGTCTTGCACCTTTTACCGTTATTCTGGTTCTAATTACTCTAGCTGGAATTGGAATGGCATTGACTTTTGGAATTAGGCGCGTTATTAGGCCATTACAGTCATTATCGGAGATCACTCGAAAATTTGCTGAAGGAGATTGGAAGCAGCGTGCTGAAGTATTCAGTAACGATGAAGTTGGCTTGTTGGCAAGCTCTTTCAACTACATGGCGGATGAAATCGGCGAAGTTTATCGCTCGCTTGAACAAAAGGTAGAGGAACGAACCCGCCAAATTCAAACAGCCTCTGAAGTAGCACAAAATATTACTACCATTTCAAGCCTTGATGATATGCTGCAAAAAACTGCAGAATTGCTTGTTAAACAATTTGGCTATCAACAAGCTAGTATTTATATGCTTGATCGAAGTGGAAAATTCATTGATTTCAAGGCAGGTTCTGGCGCTGCAACAGAGGGATTGAAAGAAAAAAAATATCGAATCGATATCAACTCCCCTTCCATTATTGGGTGGAGTGCTTTAAATAACCTCCCTCGAATCGCCTCCGATATTACGGAAGATCCGCTTCATTTGAAGAACGAATTGATCCCTGATACTCGATCAGAAGCCAGTGTGCCAATTTCACTTGGAGGACTTGTCCTTGGTGTTTTAGATGTACAAAGTGATCGACCTGATGCATTTAGCAAAGATACAGTCATTATGCTACAAACACTTGCCAGTCAAATCGCCACTGCGACACAGACGGCGAGCTTAATCGAAACCAGCCAGGTAGATTTTGAAGAGCTTGAACGACTCTACCGGTCCAGCAGGTTAATCGCGGAAGCCAATAACGAAGAGGAAATATTTAATATCAGTGGGCAGATATTAAAAGGAGCGCAATACCCAACTGCATTATTTCGGGTTGAACATAATCAACTCAACCTGGTATCTTCAACAACGACTGCTCAAGACCTCAAATCTATTGATCAATCTCCATCCAAATTTGAGATTGACCACGACGAAATAAGCGATTATCTACTTCGCGGCTTCGTTATCACAAGTGCATCTGATGTCACCACTCCACATATATTCCGCGAATTGATTAAAGGCTTCAACTTAGCAAGCACAGCCATTGTGCCAATAAAAAGACAGGGCAGCAAATTAGCCGCCGTTATTTTAATTGGAGCACGTGACTTTAACTTGACAAGCGCAGCCATCCAGCCCTATTCAAATCTCGCTGATTTAATTTCCAGCGCGCTTGAAAAGACAGATGCGATTCAACAAACAGAAAGGCATTTGCGCGAAGTTGAGTCGCTGGCATCCATTAATGAGTTGATATCTTCAGCTTCTGATCTCCAGAATTTCTTCCGCGCTTTACTTGGAAAAGTACAGCAAATCATTGGCGACTACAATATGATCGTTGCGCTCTATGATGAAAGAAGTAATACTATCAGCGTTCCCTTCAGTTATGAGAACAAACAAATTACATCCATCGATTCTTTTCCGCTTGGAGAAGGATTGACATCCATATTAATTCGAACGCGTCAGCCGTTGATGTTGGTAGAAAACACAGAGCAACAGGCGAGTGAACTGGGAGCAAAAGTAACAGGAAGGCCAGCACGCTCGTGGATGGGTGTTCCTATGCTGGTGCAAAATAATCCAATTGGCGCACTAATCATTCAAGACTTAGATAATGAGTATGCCTTTGATGAAAACGATCTGAAATTTTTCACAACTATTACTGGGCAGGTGGCGGGTGTAATTAATAACGTCCGGTTATTGGGTGAAAGTCAAAGAAAAGCGATCCAAATTGAAACCGCTGCAGAAATTGCGCGAGATATTAGCGGATCCTTGAATTTAGATGAACTATTAATAAAATCTGTAAACTTTATTCGAGAAAGATTTGATTTCTATCACGCATCCATTTTCCTTCATGATATTCCTGGCGAGTTCGCAATAATTCGTGAAGCAACGGGCGAAGCTGGCGCACAAATGAAAAGGGCCGGCTATAAGATTGGCGTTGGGTCAAAATCAATTGTTGGCTTTGTTGGAGGACAAGGCGAACAACTGATAGTAAACGATACATCCAAGGATGCCACCTATTATGCAAACCCGCTTTTGCCTGACACACGCGCAGAAGCAGCGATCCCGCTAAAAGTTGGTGATCGAATAGTAGGCGTGTTGGATATTCAAAGCACAAAACCTTACTCTTTTTCCGAAGATAATCTGCGCAGCTTGCAAATTCTAGCTGACCAATTAGCAGTTGCAGTTGTCAATACTGAGCTTTTTGCAGAAACACAAGAACACCTCTCACAACACCGTCTCCTACACCACATCACCACCACAGCCGCATCTGGCACAACTCTTGAAGAAGCCTTGGAAAGCGCAGTAAGTGGTTTGCAGGTTACCCTTGGTGGTGATCGGGTGACGATCTTGCTTGCTGATAGGGAAAAGAAATCTCTTGAAGTGAAAGCATCCATGGGGTATTCAGACGACGTTTCGCGAATGCAGATCCAATTTGGGAATGGCATCACGGGTTGGGTTGCAGAACACAGGCGTCCGTTAAGAATCAGAGACGTAAGCGTAGACCCACGCTACATTCAAGCCAGTTCCAATACTCGTTCCGAACTTGCCATCCCATTAATTTATCGAAACGAATTGTTGGGCGTATTGAATGTTGAAAGCGAACAAGCTGATGCATATACAGAAAACGATGAAGAGATGCTTGGAACACTTGGGGGAAGCCTGGCGGCCATTATAGCTAACGCAAGACTACTTGAACAAATTCGCGTACAAGCCGAGCGTGAGAGATTAATCAATGAAGTAGCAGGAAAAATTCGCAGGTCAACAGATATTCAATCCATTTTGATGACTACTGCCAGTGAAATTACTAGAATTACTGGCTCACGTTATGCAAGAATTAATATTAAGCCAAGCGACGCAGAAGAGTCATAATGGATAATATTTCTCCCAACACACAGCCTCTCAAGCCAGAAGATGCTACCCGCCTGTTGTATAAAAACTGGCGAGAACAGTTTGCCATTCCTCTTCTGTTGGGTGTGTTGGTTTTCGGAGCCATTGTTCTCATTCCTGCGATCAATGCTTCCAACAGCTTAATTGTTGACGCACTGTTCGTTACTGTTTACATGCTCACCGGGCTTGTTACTGTAATTCGTTTTTCCTACTTTATCAGAATGAGTGTTTTTCTACTTGGTGTTTATGTACTGGGATTAGGAGAATTAATCACTCATGGAATTTTAGGTGACAGCCTGATCTTCTTTTTTGGATTAACTGTTTTTGCAACAATCTTGGTTTCTCCCCGCACCGGTATCCTGACAGTCATCATTAATAATCTTACATTTTTTCTTTTTGGTTATTTATTCTTAAATGAAAAAATAATCCCACTTAACCCAAATGCCTCCCCATCGCAACTAGCAGATTGGTTGAGCGCAGCTGGTGTGACTATTATGTTTGGCGTTGTCGTTATTATTGGGTTTCAAAGATTGGAAAAGGAATTCACTCAGGCTCAAAAACAAATCGATGAAACCCTCAACACCTTGAAGTCTGAACGAAACAACCTTGAACGAAAAGTGGAAGAACGAACACAACAACTTCGGAAAATCAATGAAATAGGCCGTTTTGTTGCAGCCATTCTTGAACCTGAAGAATTATTACCGCGTGCTTTACAAAGAATTGATACCGAGTTTAAGTTTTATTACACCGCTTTTTTTCTGGTGAACACTACAGGACAATGGGCTGAACTAAACGCTGCTACAGGAGAAGCAGGAAGGGTTTTGCGTGAAAATAAGCATCGTTTGGATATAAATGGTAATAGCGTAGTTGCAAAAGCCATTCGAACAAGAGAAGGCCAAATTGTGCGTAGCGGCAAATCGGAACAAATATCTTACCAAGATAATCCACTGCTCCCATATACGCGCTCGCAAATTGTGCTTCCACTAATCGTTGGAGATTTAATTCTTGGTGCATTGGAAATTCACGCAACAATGGAAAATGCGTTTCTTCCAGCTGATTTAAATACATTCCAGAATATGGCAAACGAAATCGCTATTGCGCTGGAAAATGCACGCCTTTTCCAGGAAGCACAACAAACCTTATCGGAAATGCGCGCTACGCAAAGACAGTACTTACAAGGTGCATGGCAGTCACTGACCGAAGAAAAGGCCCTTACGTATGCACTTGGAGATAATGATCCATCTGCTGGTAATGAACTAGATATACCACTTGCCCTTCGAGACCAAATTATCGGGCAGCTCCAATTAACTAATAGCACCTCATGGGGCGCTGAACAGAAAAGCTTGGTGGAAGCCATTGTTATGCAGGCAGTATTAGCTCTCGAAAACGCGCGTCTGGTGGAAGAAAGTCAATCCATTGCAGCCCGTGAAAAGCTGGCAAACGAAATCATCACAAAAGTATGGGCATCAACCAGCATGGAAGGCATTCTTCAAACTGCTGTTCGTGAACTAGGTCGCTCACTTGAAGCTGCTGAAGTTGAGATTGAAATATCCATGGATAAAAGTGACAATGAACAGAAATAACCCACTTAAAACAGCCCAAAAGGGAAGTCTGTTTGTCTCACAATTCAACTATGCAGACTGGCGAGAAAGATTTATTTTAATTATCTTGCAAATCGCCTGTGTTTTTATTATTCCAGTTATCGTATTATCATTTCCTACAGCCTCGATCAGTGACCGCTTTCTTTTTATTGGCCTATATATGGGACTGGTAGCTATTACTGTACTACCAGTCCCATACTCCATACGTGCGGTTGTTCTATTACTAATGCCTTTCGCCGTTGGAGTAAATGCAATATTATCCTGGGGACCTTGGGCTGATGGGAATATCTTCCTGCTGGCTTGTATTACCCTGGCCTCGCTATTAATCGACCGCAGAGTAGATATTGTTGCATTATTCGCAAGCACCATTTTTATAATTGCACTTGCAACTCTTCAACAAATAGGGATTTATCAATTTTCTGCCTCTGCCGTTCCTGCAACATCGCTTGCTGATTGGTTTACCTATTGTGTTGATTTACTAATCATTGGCATCATTCTGATTGTTGCATTAGGACAATTCAAAAACGCATTTGCTCAAGTTATCAAGGATATGCAACTTGCTTTTGATGCGCTCACAGCTGAACGTATGCAACTAGAAGAAAACGTTCTCAAACGAACAGATGAGTTGGAAGCCCAAACAACACAGCTGCGTACCGCATCCACAGTTGCCAAGGCAATGGCAGAGATACAAAATATATCTGAACTTTTGGATTCAGTTACAAAACTTACATCTGAAAAGTTTGGGTTCTACCACGTTGGTCTGTATATTCTGGATGAGCAAAAACGAACAGCATTCCTTCAAGCAGCGTCATCTGCAGCGGGAAAACAATTGATAGGTCAAGCCTTTCGTGTTGAGTCAGACAGGCGCAATCTAATTAATCGTGTTGTTACTCAAAATCGCCATATTATCATTTCAGACTCTGACGGCACAAATTTTATTCAGGATACAAATTTTCCACTGACACGTTCTCGCATGCTCCTGCCATTAGCTGTACGAGGAAACATTCTGGGCATCTTGGATATTCACTCTGAGCAGCCACAAGTATTCAGCAATCAAGATGCGGAGATTCTGCAATCTCTAGCTGATCTGGTTGCAATATCATTTGACAATGCCCGCCTCATCAATGAAACCAAAAGTCTTGTAAGCCAATTAGAAATGAACACAAATGTTCAAACAGAACGAACCTGGAAAAAACTCACAAGCCGACAAAGACCTGCTTACCAATATACACCTGCCGGTGTCCGCCCTGTATTCTCAACAAATAAAAAAGATAGTGATGATGGACTTCATATACCACTTGTTCTTCATGGCCAAAAAATTGGCTTGATCAAGCTCAAACGAAAAGGTGAAGCATCTCACTGGTCAGAAAAAGAACGTGTTCTGGTCGAAAAAATCGCTGACCAGATCGCGCTAGCCCTCGAAAACAGCCGTTTGGTCGATGAAGCGCAAAAAAATGCTTTACGCGATCAGATGATTGCAAATGTTTCAACTCGTGTTCGCGAAACACTGGATATCGAATCTGTTGTGCGAACAGCAGCTACAGAACTTCGCCGTGCATTTGATCTAAAAGAGGCAGAAGTGCTAATTGGCGTATCTCAAACAGATATTAAATAAAAAACACTTTTCCTGGAAAATCCAATAGCAGTACCAGATGAAAGAGAATCTAGTCAGTCAAGGTTTTTGATTATCATGAGTGATCAAGGAAATATTAATTCTTCCAAACTTAATAAAGCTCTCCCCCGAAACAGGGGTTGGGTTGCTTTAAGTTATTCCCAAAAATTTACGGTCATCACTTTGATCTTCATCTTGCCCTTGCTTGCCTTTGCGCCTATTGTCTACGAACAGATTCTTAGAATAGATAGATATGGCTTGAAAGAAGCGCAAGGAGTACTTTACTTACGAGATATCTGGACGTTAACGGCAAGTCTCCAAAATTACAGCACAACAGATTCAAACCTTGGAAATAACGCGGCAACCCAACAGGATTTAACAAGTGCCAGGGAAGAAGTATCGGAAAATATTCAGCAACTACAAAGCCAAAACTCCACAGCTGAGAGTTTGGAATTAAGTTTTTCTGCAAACAATGTAGCAGATCAATGGAGTATTGTAAAAACGCCAGAAGAGATCAACTCTTTGCTTGAGAACATGTTTACAGCAACACAGGAAGTTGGAGATAAATCATATTTAATTCTTGATCCCGATCTAGACACATACTATCTTATGGATGCTGTCCTGCTTAAACTTCCTGAAAATCAATCTTCGTTGTTCAAAATAAAGCTCCTCTTAAGCAAGAGAGAAGCGAACAATAAATTGAGTTTAGAAGATGAGAGCGAACTTCGCAATCACTTGAGTATTGTTACCCAAAACCTTGAAGGTCTCACCAGAGACTTGAATGTTGCGGCTAGAAACAATGCAAATCAAGCTATGTCTCCTTTGATCAACGACAAATTCAACATATATAAAGATAACATTGACACTTATGTGGCATTCGCGCAATCCACCTTGAGTGGCAAGGCGGTAGCAGAAAGTGCAAATGACCTAAACTCGCTATTTCTACTTACAGAAAATTCAAGTGAAGAATTCTATTTGGCTGCCTCCAAAGGTTTGGAACAGGGTATTCAAAACCGTATTAGTTCATATAGCCTTCGCATTGTGATCTACCTTACCCTATCCATTTTGAGTTTGGGTGCTGCATTTATTATTGGAAACAGATTGATGAGATCAATTAGCATTCCACTACAAAAAGCTATTAGTGCAGCCGAAAATTTCGCTTCTGGCAATTTAACAACTCGTATTGAGCATGCATCAACAGATGAAGCGGGTAGAGTTATCCAAGCCTTCAACAGATTGGCCATCGAAATCGAAACAAGTCAAAACGCGTTAAAAAAACAAAGTGAAGATTTGACGGATAAAACCTTAAAGTTGGAAACCATTTCAAAAGTAGCACGTGAAATCACCTCCATTCGAGATCTGCCTTCTGTTCTTACGACAGCTACCAACTTAGTACATGAAAACTTTGGATATTACCATGTTGGTATTTTCCTGCTTGATGAACGAAAAGAATATGCAGTTTTAGCAGCTACAAACAGCGAAGGTGGGCAAAAAATGTTGGAAAGAGGGCATCAGCTGAAAACAGGAGAGACAGGTATTGTTGGTTATGTAGCCGAGTCGTTGCAAGCCCGCATCGCACTTGACGTTGGAAATGACGCAGTCTATTTCAATAACCCAGATTTGCCTCAAACCCGCTCCGAATTGGCACTGCCCCTTGTTGTTAGTGGACAAATTCTTGGAGTTATTGATGTTCAAAGTACCCAACCCATGGCATTCAAACAGGAAGATGTTGCAATCCTACAAATTCTTGCAGAACAACTGGCGATCGCAATCCAAAATGCAAAGCTATTTAACGAAGCAGAAAAAGCTCTTGAGTCTGCCAGCCTTGCCTTTGGAGAACTAAGCCGCGAAGCCTGGAGCAAAATATTAAATAGCCAACCGCGAATCAACTATATTTCCACTCAACCTGCCACTGTGGAAATACAAAATGATCATATTGAACCAAGCCTTGCCAAAGCATTTGAAACTGGAGACTTAATTTTAGGAGCCGACGGGGTAACAATCAGTGTTCCAATCAAAATTCGTGGACAGGCCATTGGAGCTATCCGCTTAAAAAAATCGGAAATTTCAGAAGCCTGGACACAGGAAGAAACCAATCTTGCAATTGCATTGTCAGACCAGTTAAGTGGCGCATTGGAAAGCGCGCGTTTATATAAAGAATCCCAACAACGTGCAGCACGCGAAGCAACAGTATCCGATATATCAGCACGTATCAGCAGCGTATCACAAGTAGATGCAATTTTGCGTGAAACCGTTCAAGAACTTGGTCAAGTCCTCAAAAATACATCAGTCACTTTCCAGTTGTTAGATCAAGCAAGTGGACAGGTACCAGCTAAAGACACGCAAAGAAGCGTGAATCGTCCTGCCGAAAGATAAAAGCGATGAAAACGTTTAATCTCCGCGAATATTTATTTAACGATCGTCCCGGCGAAGAATTTGGGCAGAGAGCAGAAGCGATCATTACAATGACGCTCGGCTTTCTCTCCACTGCTCTGTCCATTTTTGCTTACAGTAACCCCATTGTATTAATTGCTTCTGCGTTTACTAACATGGTTGCCATCTTTTCGCTGGCACAGGCAATTCGTGGAAAATATAACTACTTAATCCTATTCCCAATCGTGACAACAATTTCGATCTGCCTTGTGGCCATTATTGAAGGACAAGGAGTACACGATTTGATCTGGATGGGAAATCTGGGGCTGTACCTCCTCGCAAATATCTATAGCAAAAAGAGTAATTGGCCTGCCATTGCACATGGTGTTTTCACAATTGTTTTATTTGTAGCCGCCGGCCTTTCAGAAGTATATAACTTGCTGCCCAATCCATATCGTACAGACATCGAATACGTTATCCTGAATACCTTCTTCTTCACAACAGTTATGATCGCAACAACTGCAATATTTCACCGACATCGTGCCTTGCTGGTAATTGCAACCAATAGCAGGAACGAACTCACCATTGCGAATCAAAACCTCGAAAACGCCAATCGCAACTTGGAAAGCGAGGTAAATGCAAGAACCCGGCAGCTCAACGAAGCGAACGAACAACTGTTATTAAAAACAGCCAGATTACAAGCAGCCTCAGAGATTTCGCAAGAGCTCATGGCGCACACCAATGACACACTCGCAGAGTTACTTGCACGGTTAACACACAGTGTCAGTAACAAATTTGGGTTTTATCATGTTGGCATATTCTTACTTAATGAAAACCGCGAATATGCGGTTTTGCGTGCCGCCAACAGCAAAGGAGGGCAGCAAATGCTGGCACGACATCATCAACTACGAGTTGGCGGGGCGGGAATTGTAGGATATGTTGCCCAAAGCGGTCGCCCGCGTATCGCACTTGATACTGGTGCAGACGCAGTTTTCTTCAATAATCCCGACTTGCCCGAAACCCGTTCAGAAATTGCACTGCCTTTAAAATACGGGTCAACCACCATTGGTGTGTTAGATGTGCAAAGCACAAATTCATCCGCATTTAATACAGAAGATGTTAACACGTTAAGTACACTTGCAAACCAGGTGGCAATCGTTATCAGAAGCCTACATGTATTTGACAACGGCAATTATTCATCGCAGATGAAACAAGAAAACAGACGCCTAAACATCAAAACCATAGGAAAACAAACATCTGATGGATATTTCATCACACCAGATGGATCAATTTCAAATGTGCTGCCAGAGAAAAGTTTAACCACCGAGAAAGCTATCGCCTCTGGCGAGACCGTCATCCTGAATCAGCCTTCGAAAGGCTCACTACCAGCTTTGGCAGTTCCCGTCAAACTCCGCGACCAGACAATTGGAGTGATTCACATCGAATCTTCATCTGGAAACAGGAAATGGACCGAGGAAGAAATTACCATGGTTCAATCCATATCAGAACGTGCTGCACTTGCATTGGAAAATGCCAGACTGTTGGAGAGTGCCACACGGCGTGCAGAACAAGAAGAGACCATTGCACACATCACAACTCAGATCGGATCATCAAGCGACTTTAATCGTATTCTACAAACCACTATTCAAGAGCTTGGGCAGGCGCTAGGAGTTTCCCGCACATTCATTCAACTCTCACCTCCTTCCAAAAACGGCAATGAAACAACAACCGAGTAACTCATCTGGTTGATTTATAAAAGGCAACGATGATACAAAATAAAGATGAACAGCTAAGCAAAAAATATGGTCCAAAAACAGGCACCGTCTCACTTCAAACGCGCCTTGTGCTGTTTACGTTGTTCATATCCCTTTTCCCGCTGATCATTATTTCAATACGCGATATTCTGCAAACACAACAAGCATTAACGGCCAGTGCAGAAGCCTCCCTAAAATCCAATGCACAACAGACAGCAAACAGCCTGGACACATTTATTCGAACTACTCTTGACTCGATTAGCATCGAATCTCAAATTTCTGTTTTTGCAGACTATTTGGTCCTGCCGCAGGAACAGCGACAAAGCAGCATAGAACAAATTCGCGCCGAAGACCTATTGAATAAATTAAGCGCTAAAGACGCTGCCAACATTATTTCCTATGCACTCGTAGACTCAAGCGGAAATGTCTTGTTGGATACGGCAATAGGTCAGAATTCCGGAAAAAATGAATCCGATGAATCTTATTTCCCTCAGGTTCGTTTTAGCAACACGCCAATTCTTACAGAAGTAGTATATGACGATAATAAGACCACCACAATTACATTTGCAAATAGAGTGTTGGGACAAAGTGGTGAATATTTGGGTATCTTACGTGTAAAGTACAATTCAAATGTCCTTCAGGATATAGCAGTTAATAGTTCAAAAACTGCGGCCAACTCCTTAGTCTTACTTTTAGATCAGACCTACATTCGCCTTGCTGACAGTAGAAATCCAAGCCTAATTCAAAAATCCATTGCTCCACTTACGCCAGTGGATTATCTCCTGGCAATTGAAAATAAGCGCTTTCTTGATATTCCGCTCAAAGAACAAACAACAAATTTCGTTGAATTTGAAGATGCACTTGACAATGCTACGACACAACCTTTCTTTAGAGTTGATATAACTCCAAATGTAGTTGGAGATGATACGATTGCGGTAGGATTTATGGAAACAAAACCGTGGGCAGTAACATTTAGCCAGCCAACATCCATATTTCTTGCAGAAGTACAGGAACAAACCCAAACAAATACAGTTTTGGTTATCATCACAACGATCATTGTTGCAATCATTGCAACGGTAGTAGCAAGGGTGCTGACAAACCCTATTCTCACGCTTACAGGAGTAGCAAACTCTGTTTCTCAAGGTGACCTAAATGCTCGTGCGACAGTTAGATCTTCTGATGAAATCGGAACACTAGCCGCTGCATTCAACTCCATGACAGATCAGCTTCAAACTACGCTGCTAGGGCTGGAGAAACGCATTGACGAACGTACAGCAGAACTTCAAAAAAACAAATTGGAGTTGGAAACCATTGCAGATGTGGCACGTGAAATTGCCATTATTCGAGATTTGGACACTCTCTTAAATGTTTCTGCTGACCTCATTCGTGAAAGATTCAAATACTCGCATGTAGGTATCTTTCTCATTGATGAACGTGGTGAATATGCATTCCTTCGTGCTGCAAGCAGTGTTGCGGCCGAAAAGATGCTCGCAAGCAAATATAAATTAAAAGTAGGAAAAACTGGGTTGGTAGGAAATGTCACCAGCACTGGCCAGGCATATATTGCTTTAGATGTCGAAATTGATGCCACCCATTTTGAAAACCCATTACTGCCAGATACCCGTTCCGAAATTGCGCTACCGCTTCGCAGCCGCAGCGTAACTATCGGCGCACTAGATATTCAAGCAAATGTATCAAACGCTTTCAATCAACAAGATATACAAACGCTTCAAATTCTAGCAGATCAATTAGCTGCTGCAATCGAAAATGCACAGCTCGTACAACAAGTAGAAGGTACTCTTAACGAATTGACAAAAGCTAACCGTTCTCAGACTCAACAAATCTGGCTATCGGCTGCTAGCGGAAGAGATGTTCCAACTTATGAATATGACGGACTTCAAATTAGCGAAGTTCCGGAAAATCTTGCTCCTGAGTTATTAAAAAAGTTAGAAGATGGAAACCCTGTAATTTTAAAATCACCGGAAAAGGAAGATTCTAACAAGAACGAAAAAGGCAAAAGCACACTACTTATTCCACTAATGGTACTTAATCAAGTTATCGGCGTGGTCGGTCTTGAGCAGGACAGCCCGTTGCATATGTGGTCTGATGAAGAAATTGCTGTTGCCCAGGCAGCCGCCAGCCGCGCAGCATTAACTCTTGAAAATGCGCGCCTGCTTGATGAAAGTCAGAAGCGGGCATCCAAAGAACGCACTATCCTCGAATCAACAGCAAGAATTGGCTCCGCGATCAATATTGAAAATATCCTCCAGGCAGCGGCAGAAGAACTGGAGCGAGTGCTCGGAGACTCTGAAGTTGTTCTACAGTTTAATACAGGAAATGCACCAACCGAAAAAGGAAAGTAAAGATAGCTTAGCCAAGGAAGAAATATGCTAAAGGCTTTTTGGAATTTATTACAAATACCATTATTCGACGATAAAGAGCAAAACCGGCTGGTCGGTTTGCTTCATACCATCACGCTTGGTGCATGGCTGGTTCCATTTACTTTGGTATTAGTACCTCTCCTCTTTCCACAATTCAGATCAAGAAGCATACCAGCTGCGATTATTGTGATAATTATCAACCTAATTGTTACATTCCTGACTCGAAGTGGGTATGTACGAACTGCCAGTATCATTTTTGTATTGTCATTAACTGGAATGGTCACCTTTGTAAGCATAAGCTTCACAGCTCAACCACGCCCGTATATCCTATTCTTTGCATGGATCATTATTTTTGCCGGCTTATTGCTAGGCAGCAATGCAGCAACAGCAACAGCTGTCTATTTCGCTTTGCTGCAAACAACCATCATCATATTGGTAGAGAATGGCTTCATAACGCCTGTCAACGCTCAGTTCTCCCCTATCGGCAATATACTGGTATTAACCATTGGCTTCCTGCTCATTTCAAGCACTATTAACCTCGCCTCCCGAAGCATACAGAATCTTGATTTTCAAACAAAAAAAGATGAGCAGGATCTAAAAAATAGCAATCAGGAACTAACAGACTTAACAAATAACCTTGAAAAGCGCATCGCTGAACGAACCAAGGAGTTGGAAAATGCTAATTTACGCATCGAAAAGCGCGCAAGGCAGTTTCAGACAATTTCCCAGGTAACTCGCGCTATTATTTCCACACAGAATCTCCAGGATCTCCTGCCTCAAGTTACACAAGTTATCAGCGCTCAATTTGATTATTACCATATTGGCGTTTTTCTCGTCGACATAAACAGAGAATACGCGGTCTTAAGTGCCTCCAACAGTGAGGGCGGAGAAAGAATGCTTGAACGTTCCCATAAACTGCGCATTGGACAAACTGGCATTGTGGGTAATGTCGCGAAAACCGGGAAAGTTCGCATTGCGCTTGATACTGGCGCCGATGCCATCTACTTTAATAACCCAGACCTCCCAGATACTCGCTCTGAAATGGCACTACCTCTTCTGCAAGCGAATGGAGAAATTATTGGAGTGCTTGATATCCAAAGCAGAGTTCCAAATGCCTTTTATCAAGAAGATATAGAAATTCTCACTACGCTTGCAGATCAAGTGTCCGTTGCAATTGCAAATGCCCGCTTGTATGAAGAAACCCAAAAAGCGTTGATTGAAGCAGATATGGTCTATCGTCAGGATCTGAAAATTGGCTGGGAAAAATTCTCACGTTCACAAAAACTTGCAGGCATCCGCAGACGTGGGATGAAATCAAGTTTCCTCGCTGAGCCATTGGACTTACCTGGCGCAAAAGAAGTAACTAGAACAGGAAATATTTACCAGGAGAAAGCAGAAAATACGAACTCATCCCAACTCACAATGGCAGTCAAACTGCGTGATGAAGCGGTTGGAGTATTAAATATAAAAGCGGCAATGGGTCGTAAATGGAGTACGGATGAGATGGATATTATCAATGCAATTGTGGAACGTGCCGCACTAGCTATAGAAAATGCCCGTTTATTGGATGAAAGCCGTAGAATAGCCGTGAAAGAACGCATGATCAGCGATATTTCAGCAAAGATAGGCAAAGGAACAGAAATTGAAACCATATTAAAAATTGCTGTACGGGAATTGGGCACGCAAATTAGTGGCGCCCAAGTTACAGTTGAAATTGGAGACGGTGACAAATAACCGTTCAAAGCTATGAATAATCCACAATCTCAACAGAACCCCGCACTCCCGTTAGACAACGAAAAAAAGCGCCATATTCGCAACGCAAGAATTATTATTGCTGTTCTGATAACTACAGCGATCCCTTCTGCGATCTTATTTTCGTACATGGGATTCTATAATAACCTGCCTCAGCTTTACATCATATCTGCAGCCCTGATTACTAGTATTATCATTGATCAATTGCCCCTAGCTTTAATTCGTCAGGGGCGCACTAACAGTGCAATGATCATATTATTATTTGTTTTCAATATTGACATCCTTCTTGTTCCATTTTTCGTACAAGGGCTGGGAATTGTTGTAGCAATCTCCGCGATCACAGTCTCGCTCGCTATTGCCGGACTGGCAATGACATCAAAATATTCAACCGCAGGAATAATTTTAGGAATATTATTTGCTATTTCCGCACTTCTAATAGACTCTGTGGCGGGCACCGGCCGAATACAAATTCCACAAATAGAAACATTTTCAACCTATATCGCTATTGCAATTGGCATCCCAATAATAGTTATCTTGGCAAGCGAGTTTAATAAGTTCAGCTTGCGTGTAAAAATCATTCTTGGAATCCTTTTCACAGGCGGTATAACAGTAGCCGTTCTTCTTATATTGGGTTTAAATCGCACAGGCATTATTGTAAAGACATTGTCTCAACGGTTAGAGACTAGCGTCAGGGAGCAGACCGAATCTCAGATTTCAAGCATCATTCAAAGTGAAGCAAAGAAGACTGATTCCGCATTTTTAGAAATACAAAATGACCTGATTGACATTGCAGAATATCGAACAAAAATCGAAAATCAATCTTATTTATTCAACAATGGCACATATTGGAATTCAAACGAAAAAATACTGCAACTGCCAAATGGACAATACAGCAACTCAAGTCTTGATCCATCATCCGTCTTCGTTCCTAATATTTTTACAATTGATGAGATCATGCTTGCAGATATAAACACCACATCCTATTTGGATTTTATTGTCCCGGATTTCTTAGAATCGCACTCTGAAGTTGCAGCGGTCTACTACATCAGTAAACTTGGGTACACCACATATTATCCCAACATTGATCTCGCAAAGAATGTTCCTGCAGATTTCAATCCAACCGAACAAACATTCTTTACAATTGCAAACCCTGCAAATAACCCCCAAAAAGAACCGAAATGGACTGAGCCATATCAAGACCCTGCCGGCGAAGGGCTAGTCGTAACATTGTCTATTCCGGTTTACTCAAGTGCAGGTACCTTCAAAGGAATCATTGGGGCAGATATTCAACTTTCAAAAATCTCCAACACCATCTCCAGTATCAAACTGGGAGAAACTGGCTTTGCATTTCTTGTAGATCAGCATGGGCATATCATATCCTTACCACAGCAGGGATACAAAATTTTTGGCCTAAAGCCAGAAGATGTGCCAATCAATGAAAGTCCAAAACAGACCATTATTGAAACCGGCCCAATAGAACTAAATAATATAGCACAACAAATTTTAAGTGGAAATTCTGTTTTACAAACAACCTCAATAAATGGCGTTGAAACCTATCTTGCAACTGTCCCATTGGAAACAACAAATTATCGATTGGCAGTTTTTGCCCCAGCTAATGAGCTAAATACTGAGATTGTTGCCACACGCAATGAGGTTCAAGAGGAAGTGCAATCCAGCGTTCGGTTTGCGAGTATCATCATTATCACTTTGTTCATTGGTGCCCTCTTGGTCAGCCTGTGGATCGGACGCGTCATCACGCAGCCAATGATTCGCTTAACCAAAACAATAGAACAGATTGCAGGTGGAAATATATCTGCGCGTGCGAAAGTAGAATCACAGGATGAAACAGGCATGTTAGCCAGATCATTTAATATCATGGCAGAAAGGTTAAATGATACCTTGCTTGGTCTTGAAGAACGTATCTCAGACAGAACAAAAGAACTCGAAAAAATCAATGAAAATAATGCATATCGTGCTTCACAATTCGAATCGATCGCACAAATTTCCCGTATCATCAGCTCAACACAGACACTCGACACATTACTTCCACAAATCACAGAAACCATAGCAGAAAGACTTGGGTTCTATCATGTTGGCATCTTTCTTCTCGACTATCATGGAGAATATGCAATCCTAGTAGCCGCAAATAGCGCCGGGGGCAAAAGGATGCTTAACCGTAACCATCGACTATTGGTAGGCGAAACAGGCATAGTTGGCTATGTAACCAAGATGGGGCAACCTCGCCTCGCTCTGGATGTGGGGCAGGATGCTGTTTTTTTCAACAATCCAGACCTCCCAGAAACACGCTCCGAGATTGCTCTGCCTCTACGCATTGGAAGCAATATCTTTGGTGCGCTTGATGTGCAAAGTAAAAAAGGAAAAGCATTTTCTCAAGAAGATGTAAGCATTCTTTCTGCCTTATCCGAACAAGTTAGTGTAGCCATTCAAAACGCCCGCTCGTTCCAGGAAAGCCAGGAAGCACTTGCACAAGCAGAGATGATCTCACTGCAATTAAGCGAACAGCAGTGGAGTAAATTCCTGACACACCAGGCAATTGGCGGATATCATTTCGATGGTGTAGAGGCCAAACAAATCAAATCAAAATCTGAGCAGGCAATCCCCCACAGCCTCTCAGTTCCACTAATATTACGCGGAATAAAAATTGGCACGTTAAAGCTGAACGACCCAGATCCAAATCGCATCTGGACAGACGATGAAATTTCATTGGTCCAAGCCACCGCAGACCGCACTGCCCTAGCTATTGAAAACGCCCGCCTGCTGCAAGATGCCCAAAAGCGCGCTGCAAAAGAACGAACCATTGGAGAAATATCTTCAAAAATTGGCAGTCTCGTAAACTTGGAAAATATCATCCAAACCACCATTGAAGAACTAGGAAGCACTCTTCCAGGAACAGAGATCGCAATTCAATTTACTCCAAAGCCCGAGCAATAAAAAAAAGCTCAGGAGATCTTTATGCTATTAAAAATACTAGACTTTTTTAAAGATGAACAAGATACAGACCCGACGTTTATCCGGCTGACGCGGAATATTTTAGCATTCGTATTATTTGTAAACATTGCCCTTCTGCCTCTGGTAACTGGCCTTGCAGGTGAAACATCACGCAATCCAAGAGCACTGGTTGCTCTTACCATCACACTATTGCTTGAAGCCATATCCTTTTATTATGTTCTACATGGCAAGGTCCGCATGGCAAAGGCCGTTGTGCCACTAGCCTTAATCGCCGCCGTAGTTGTTATCTCATTATCCACAAACGGGCTAAAAAACGCATCCATAACCGGGCTTCCCATCATTCTGGTGATCTCTGCAATTCTTTTGGGAAAACGCTCAATTTATTTTGTCGTCCCGCTTTCAGTCGCAGCAACACTGCTAATAGCCTACTACGATCTACAAAAGCAGATTAGCTATGTTCCAGTCGGGCTAGACGATGCAATCATCCTTCCAATCCTTCTCATAGGCTGTGCCGGGATTATTCAATTATTAACAAACAGATTGAATGAAAGTGTCCAAAGAGCACAACAAAGCGAAGAAATGCAAAGGCTCGAAAATATTGAATTGGAGGATTTACGAGCTTCCCTCGAAGAACGTGTTAACCAACGTACCCTCCAACTTGACACAGCCAACCACAACAATGAAAGACGTGCCAAGCAATTCGAAGCCATTGCCCAAGTCACTCGCGCCATTTCATCCATTCAGGATATTGACTCCATCCTTCCACGAATTACACAAGTGATCAGTGAACAATTTGGTCACTATCATACCGGCATATTTTTGCTTGATGATAATCGCGAGTTCGCAGTATTAAGAGCCTCCAATAGTGAAGGCGGAATTGGGATGCTTGCCAACAAACATAAACTCCTTGTTGGACAAACAGGAATAGTAGGATATGTAACAGCTACTGGGCAACCTCGCATCGCCCTAGACGTGGGATCTGATGCAGTTTACTTTGACAATCCCTTTCTCCCAAACACCCACTCTGAAATCGCGCTTCCCCTCCGCATCGCCGGTCAGGTTGTTGGAGCATTGGATGTGCAAAGCGAAGACTCTAACGCATTTACAGAAAATGATATCGACGTGTTATCCACACTGGCAGATCAGGTGTCAATTGCCATTCAAAACGCCCGCACCCTTGAAGAAGCTCGCAAATCCCTAGCCGAAGCACAAAGCGCGTTCGGACAATTAACACAAGAATCATGGAAAATATTGCGCCCTGAAACAGTTGGTTTGGGCTTCCGCCTCTCCGATCAAACAGCTCAACGCCTGGAAAAACCTCTTGAAGGCTTAGAAATTGAACAGGCCCTTACAGAAGGCGAAACAATAATCGTTACAGAAAACGAAAGAACTTCAAGCCTCACTATTCCGATCCGCTTGCGCAACAATGTTATTGGCGTAATGAACCTAAAAACAACTGAAAACGCCATCATCTCCCAGGATGAAGTAGATATTGCTGAAGCCATCTCAGAGCGCCTTTCCCTTGCCATTGAAACTGCCACCTTATTGAGAACTACACAACGCCGCGCTGATATTGAAAAAATCACAACAGATATATCAGCTAAGGTGAGTTCATCCACTCGGTTCGAGACAATACTCCAAACCGCTGCACAAGAACTCAGCCGTGCATTAGGCGGCGAAGTGATCGTTCAAATCGAACCAATTGCAATGAAAATGGACTCCTAACCTACTTATATATATGTTAAAACTATAAAGAGATTTATACCAAATGAATCAACTTGATCAGCCAATAGCAGGCGAAATAGAATCCCCTCCTCCCCCCAAAACAAGCATTGGCATAAAACTGCCCTTGATTATGATTGGTTTAATGCTGGTTGCATTCTTGGTGTATACCTATATTAGTATACAAATAAGCCAAGGCTCACGCACCGATAACATCAAGGCAGATCTTCAGGCTGACACATCTGACATTGTAAAAAGTATTCAAAATATACTTAAGGAAGCACAGATAGTTTCTGCAAGCATTGCACGTGCAGTAGAAACAGGCAAATATGATGAAGAAAGCCTAAACCTGCTTATTCAATCCACACTGGAACAAAACGACCAGATATTTGGCTCTACAGTTGCCTACGAACCCTACCAATTTGACTCGGGGCTGTATTATTGGGCTCCTTATTACAATCGCACAAATAGTGATCAGCTTAAGTTTACTCAATTAGGTACTACTGAATACGATTACTTTAACCAAGAATGGTACCTTACCCCAAAGCAGAATCTGGTTCCAACACTCTCAGCACCATACTTCGATGAAGGTGGTGGCGAAGTTTGGATGATTACCTCAAGCACCCCATTCTTTGATGAAGCAAAAAACTTTCAAGGTATTGCAACTGCCGATATCGAATTCTCAAAGATACAACTTATTTTTACGAACCTCCAAGTTGGAAAAAGAGGATATGCATTCCTGGTAGATTCACACGGAACTATTCTCGGAATTGGAAGCGGAGGGGGCAATTTTGAAGTGATGAAAGACTCAATGGTAGAGGCTGGCACTTCACGAATTGCAGTTAACTGGTCAGAATTGATTGACGACATGATTAGAGGCAGAGCCGGGCTAAGAGAAGCTACAGACGTAAACAACATAGCGCTTTATGTTGCCTACGCCCCTATTGGCTTCAATACAGGCTGGTCTCTTGCTCTAGCATATCCAAAGGAAGAAATTTTAGCGCAAAACACAGAACTCCAATCCTCACTGATCACTATTAGCTTTATCCTTGCCATTATCTTTGGCGCCATTATCTACTTCTTCACCAGATCCATCACGACCCCATTAAGGCAATTAACCCAGGCTTCCAGCCAGATCGCTGCCGAAAAGCCTGAAAATATCAAAGAACAATTAAGCAATCCAATTCAAATTCAAACCCAGGATGAACTTGAAGAACTTGCTAACGCATTTAACCAAATGGTGATTAACCTCAAACAATCATTTGAAGGACTCGAAGAAAAGGTATCAGAGAGAACTGTCGATTTGGAAACATCCAGAATCCAAAGCGAACGCCGCGCAAGCGATCTTCAAGCCATCAGCGAAATCTCCAAAGTGATCGCTGGAGAGCAGAAACTAACAAACCTTTTTCCATTAATTACACGCCTTGTAAGTGAACGTTTCGGTTTTTATCATACGGGCATATTCATGCTTGACGAAAACAACAAGTACGCCGTACTTCAGGCAGCAAGCAGTGAAGGTGGAAAAAACATGCTCGCCCGCGGGCATAAATTGGAAGTTGGAGAGAGTGGCATAGTCGGATATGTGGCAAAACATGGCTCCCCGCGCATCGCCCTGGACGTTGGAACAGATGCCGTTTACTTTGACAATCCCGACCTTCCAGAGACCCGCTCTGAAATGGCATTACCATTAACCGCACGAAACAAAATCGTAGGTGTCCTGGATTTACAAAGCAAAAAACCTGGTGCCTTCACAGAAACGGAATTAAACATCCTGAGCATCCTAGCAGATCAGGTAGCTATTGCCATCGAAAACGTAAGGCTCTTCCAACAAACACAAGTCGCATTGGCAGATGCAGAGGCTCTCTATCGACAAAACACGCAGAAAGGCTGGCAAGAATTCAGCCGTGAAGAAGACTCCATCGGATATCATCAAACCTTAACTGGTGGCACCAAGCTATTTACGCCAGTTGACACCGATGAAATTCGTCAAGTCATGAATCAAGCCAAACCTATGGTTTTCGATGCCAACAAAGTTACACCAGAGGCATCCATCGTGGTGCCAATCATGCTGCGTGGCCAAGTGATCGGTGCCCTAAAAGTTAAAGCACCTGAACAAAATAGAACCTGGTCCAGAGATGAAATTAATCTAACAGAAGTTATCTCCGAACGTCTATCATTGGCACTTGAAAATTCACGCTTGCTGCAAGAATCTCAAAATAAAGCAGCAACTGAGCAAATCATTTCAGATATTGCTACAAAAATTGGCGCATCTGTACGCACAGAAAATATCCTTCGTATAACTGCATTAGAATTAAGTCAATTACTAAATAATGCAGATATATTTATCGATCTCAATTCAAAAACAGTCAGCGCTGAAAAGAAGGGTTCTGCATAAAGTATGCCTCGATATATTCGTCTCATTTATTTATTCTTGATCACTGCGCTCTTATTGACAGCATGCAGCAGCTATTCACCCCAGGTGCCTACCCCAACTGCGTCACCTTTAGTAGTCTTAAAGATATCAGGCTCAGGCACAATTACAACTGTACTTGAGGCACTTAAGCCCGAATTTGAGAATGCGAACCCAGGCTACAAACTCGAGATACTTTCAGGCAGCAGCACTGGCAACGGTGTAACCGGAATTCTTGAAGGCATCTTAGATGTTGCCGCAATGGCGCGTTCTCCAAAAGAAGAAGAGACCGCAAAAAACATACTTTTTTTTGAAATGGGCAAGGTTGGGCAGGCAATCATTAGCCATGCATCTTTGTCAAATGTCACCAGTCTGGATCAACAACAAATTGTTGATATCTTCTCAGGCAAAATCACAAATTGGTCTGAAGTTGGTGGACCAAACCAAAATATAGTCATTTATGTACGAGATGAAAATGAGACAAGTACAAAAGCGCTACGAAAAAGCCTATTGGGAGACACCCCATTCCCAGAAACATCTACAACACTTTTTAGCCAGAAGGATATGGCTTTTTCAGTTGAAGGAACTCCAGGAGCAATTGGGTTTGCTGCCTGGGTATCCATTTTAGCAACGAAGACAAATGTAAATGCAATCTCTATTAACGGAATTGCTCCAGACAATGCCTCTTATCCAATCATGGACTCAGCAGGAATTGGATACATGGCAGAACGTGAAAACGATATTAAGCCATTAATAAATTGGCTGTCATCTTCAGATGGACAAGCTGCGCTAAAAGCACTTGGATTTATCTCAACACAATAAACCAAATACCATGCATAGCCTGCCCTAAAGGCAGTTGCAAAGGAAAACTCAAATGCGGCTTTTTGAAATCATCAAGAACCTAACGGTAGGCGTCAAGTTAAATATTCTTGCATTTCTATTATTCAGCCTATTATTATTGGGAATGGTTCTGACAACAAATAGCAGCATGGATACATTTGCTCTTCAAGCTGGCCGTCAAAATGTTGAACAAAATGCCCAAACCATTCAAATCAGATTCGATGAAATCGAACAAGAACTAATAAATAATGCTGTAACTCTCTCTAATATTTCAGGATTACCTGAGGCTCTAACTACAGGAAATATTCAACCCATTCAAGCTGAACTATTAATTTCAGCCGCACGCTTCAACTTTGACGACCTGGATGTAATTACTACTAATGGAAAACGTCTGCTCGATACGGAAGCAGAGAATTCAGAAGACGAAGATCGCCTTATCCGATTAGCAAAACTGGGTTTTAATGCCTCAGGTGCAACAATTATCCCAACAGAAAACAACCCGCAAATTTTTATTTCTGCTGTAGCGCCAATACACAATCTAGCTGGGGAGATAATCGGTGTAATCGTTGGGAGTCGCGATATAAACAACGAGATGCTCTCAACAATTAACGTTTTTCCTGGTCACAAAAATGAAATAATCCTTATCGTTAATGGTCAAATTGCCGCAAGTGACTTTACTGATCCCAAAGAATTAGAATTTTTCTCACCATACCTGTTAGATGCCAACTCCATTAAGCAGGCATTAAAAGGCCAAACAATTGTAAATAACAAATTGATCAGCAATTCAGAAAATTCTCCCCATGCACTTGGCTATGCACCTCTCACCATTGGCGCTGATACAAAAGCCGTGATCGGATTTGCAGCAAATGTGGGTGAATTAGATTCTATCAAAGGGCAATTGATATCCAACCAACGCATTGTGTTCTCAATCTTTGCAGTGATTGGCAATATTCTACTGGCATTCTTTGCGCTCTATGGGATTACCCGACCCCTTCGCCACCTTCAGTCAGCGGCTGAACAATTATCAAGCGGAAACTACACACAACTTGCATCTTCTGGCACGAAAGACGAAATAGGGAGCCTTTCTGCTTCGTTCAATAGCATGGCTGCACAAATTCAAGGGCTGGTAGCAGGTTTGGAGCAACGCGTGGCACAACGCACCCTCGAATTGGAACAACGCAGCACAGAACTTGAAAAAACAACAATTGAAAGTAAAAAACGTGCAGATGATTTACAAACAATTGCAGAAATTTCACGCTATATATCCACAGCAAAAGACCTAAACCACCTCTTACCGTTAATTACACAGATTGTGAGTGAACGGTTCGGTTTTTATCATGTAGGCATTTTTCTACTAAGTGAAAATCAAAAATTCGCCGTTCTACGCGCAGCAAACAGTCCTGGTGGGCAAAAAATGCTAAAAAGACAACATAAACTTGAAGTTGGTCAAGTTGGCATCGTTGGATATGTGACCTCTACTGGTA
>CAZHOX010000003.1:0-13359 GCA_964534345.1 uncultured Anaerolinea sp. | reverse complement strand
CTCAAAGAATCGAGAACTGCCTTCAGCCAATATCTTGCAGATGCCTGGCAAAACAAATCTGATTCTGAAATCCTTGGATATCACCAGACGATTACCGGCGGGCAACTCATCACAGACGGCACTGTTGATGAAGCCGAATTGGCATCAGAAAGTAACACAAAAACCTTGAGCATCCCAATTCAATTACACTCGCAGGTAATTGGCACAATCCATGTTCGTCCAAATGAAGCCAGTAGCAAATGGAGCAAAGACGAAATAAATATTTTGAAATCCGTAGCAGAACGCCTGGGATTGGCATTAGATAATGCCCGCCTGTTTGAAGAGACATCCACCCGCGCAGAAAGAGAAAGATTAGTCTCTGATATCACAACAAAAATACGCACAACGAATGATCCCCAAGAAATGATCCAGACTGCTGTAAATGAACTTAAGCGCGCGCTGGGCGTAACCCACGTTGAAGTCGTCCCACAAAAAATGACCCCGCCGGATAATTAAGTAAACGAGGTAATGCAATGCTAAAAACCATAGCCATATCAAACGAAAAAGGTGGTGTGGCAAAGACCACAACGACCCTATCACTTGGAGCTGCTCTTGTTGAATTGGGCAATCGTGTATTATTGATCGATCTGGATGCGCAAGCTAACCTCACACTTGCGCTTGGCTTTGAACCCGGTGAAAATGAAAACACATCCAGCAATGTCATGTTGGACGGCACCCCTCTGCTTGATGTCTGCAAAAAAACCGATGTTGAGAAACTAGATCTCATCCCCTCAAGTTCACGGATAGAAATTTCAGAACAATTCCTTCCAGTGCGTACAAACTACACTACAATTCTTCAAAAGGCAATTCGGTCTGCCAGCCTGCCATATGACTATATTATTTTGGATTGCCCCCCAGCTCTGGGTGCAATCACCAAAAATGCACTTGCCGCATCAGATTTACTTCTTATCCCCACCCAGGCTGAATATTTTTCAGCCTACGCGTTACGAAACATGATGTCATTAATCCGCAATACACGCGAACAAGATAACCCCAATCTCGCATATCGCATTCTTGTAACCATGCTGGATAGAAGGAACCGCACACACCGAAACATTCACGAACAACTTCGCGCCACATTTGGAGAAGGTGTATTTAATTCCGTTATAGAATTGGACACAAAATTGCGCGAAAGCCCCATCGCTGGCCTGCCTATTACCCATTACAAATCTGGCGCACGCGGCTCAACTCAATACCGCGTTCTTGCTCAGGAGCTAATCGAATATGCCAAAGAAACCGAAAATAGACAAGCGGCTTAACAAGCTCTTCGGAGATATTCAACCTGAAACGAATGTCTCCAAGTCGAAGAGCAAGCCCAAAGTTAAGGAAGAAGCGCCTCTTCCTCCGCCGAAGCCTGTTCAGCAAAAAGCTGAATCAGCTGCTACACCTCGAAACACGAGAAAAATTCACACATCTGCCCTAACTCTGCCAGAGGCATCTCCAAAACCCATTAGCGGAAATGACCCCTCTGTTTATTCTGTTAACATTCAAACCGGTGAACAGGATTGGTTGACGCTCCGATTACTTGATGAAACACAAGGACGCACTTGGAGCGCCGATGAGCAGCTACTGATTCGACAGGTTACTGACCAGCTATCCCTGGCACTTGAAAACGCGCGGCTGTTTCAAGAAGCTCAGAAATTCAAACTGGGTATTGACCGAACCGATAATGCCGTTTTTATCACTGACCCCAGAGGCGTTATCCAATATGTAAACCCTGGTTTTGAAAAAGTATATGGGTACAAAGCTGAAGAAGTTTTAGGGAACACTCCAAGAATAATAAAATCCGGTTTAATACCTACAGATCAATACAAACAATTTTGGGGCACTTTACTGGATGGCGGCACAATATCTGGCGAAATCATAAACAAAGCCAAAGATGGCCGGTTGTTGAATATTTCAGGTACAAACAGTCCAATTCTTGATGAAAACGGAAAAATCCTTGGCTTTCTCTCAGTTCATCAAGATATTAGTGAAAGAAAAAAATCCGAAGAAGCACTCGCAAAATCAGAAGCAGATTTACGCGCCTTGTTCTCTTCCATGGAGGATGTAGTTTTTGTGGTGGATAAAGACGGACGATACGATCGTATCGCGCCCACAAACCCGTCACGGCTCGTCCGCCCACCCGAAGAATTACTCGGAAAGCTCATGCATGAAGTAATGGCTAAGGAGACTGCTGATCGTTTTGTGGGAGCAGTGCAACAAACATTAGCCACGAATGAAAAGGTACAACTGGAATATGAACTGCCTGTTGGCGATACAATTTACTGGTTTCTGGCTAGCCTCACAAAGCTTGAAGAGGACAAGGTCTTCTGGGTAGCAAGAGATATTACGGAACGGAAAATTGCAGAAGAATCTCTTCGCCGCCGAAACGAGTACCTAGCTGTATCGTCTGAAATTGGAAAGATCATCACCTCTACGCTCGACCTAAATACCATCTTCTTAAAAACTGTAAACCTGATTATCGAGCGTTTTGGTTTCTACCAAGCAAGCATCTTTATTGTAGAAGAGACAGGGTTCAATATTGTTCTGCGCGAATCGACTGGCGAGGCTGGCGCAGAAATGAAAAAGAACAATCACATGCTCCAAATTAACGAAAAGTCCATTGTTGGCAAAGTGGCACAAAACGGGCAGGCAGTGATTGTAAATGACGTACAGCAAGACCCAACTCACAAATTCAACCCCCTGCTTCCCGATACTCGTGCTGAAGCTGCCATTCCTCTTCGAATTGGCAATCGAATTATTGGTGCCATTGATATTCAGGCGAAAACAGTAGGCGCATTTACCGAAGATGAAGTAAATGTAATGCAAACGCTGGCAGATCAAGTTGCTGTAGCCATCGACAATGCGCGTTCCTTTGTTCTCTCACAGCAAGCCGTTATGGAAATGCGCGAGATTGACCGTCTAAAGAGTCAGTTCCTTGCAAATATGAGCCATGAACTGCGTACGCCTCTTAATTCGATCATCGGTTTTTCACGCGTTATCCTTAAAGGCATAGACGGCCCTGTTACAGAGCTGCAACAGCAAGACCTTACTGCCATCTATAATTCCGGTCAGCACCTTCTTGGTCTTATCAATGACATTCTCGATCTTTCCAAGATCGAAGCAGGCAAGATGGAGCTTGCATTTGACGAAGTGAACATTTCAGACATAGCCACCAGTGTACTATCCACCATGAGCGGCTTGGTGAAAGACCGTCCGATTCAACTCAAGCGCACGATCGAACCGAACCTGCCTACAGTTAGGGCAGATGCGATTCGTGTACGTCAGGTAATGATCAATCTACTATCAAATGCTGCAAAATTCACCGAAGAAGGTGATATTCAGGTAGATGTGAGCCTCAAGCGCGGCCCAACCGGGCGAAACGAAATTCAGGTCAGTGTAACGGATACAGGCCCCGGCATTTCGAAACAGGATCAAGAGAAACTATTCCAGGCTTTCTCCCAGGTAGATGACTCGCCAACCCGCAAAACAGGCGGTACCGGGTTAGGCCTATCCATTTGTCAGCAATTGATCAACATGCATGGTGGACGCATTTGGGTAGATAGTGATGTTGGAAAAGGCAGTACTTTTCACTTCACTTTACCTTTATTTCGTAAAGAAAAAGATGGAGATACGCCAACAACAGACAATAAAATAATTTTATCCATTGATGATGACCCGCAAGTGATAGGGCTTTATGACCGCTACCTCCAACCCCAGGGGTATCAGGTAATACCTTTGACCGACCCAGCCCGGGCAGTAGAGCGCGTGCGCCAATTAAAACCATTTGCCATTACACTAGACATTATGATGCCCGGGATAGATGGTTGGCAGGTGCTCGATGCATTAAAAAGTGATTCGGTCACACGCCACATTCCTGTGATCGTTTGCAGTATTATTGAAGACTTGGAGAAAGGATTCAATCTCGGCGCTACCGATTATCTGGTAAAACCAATTCTAGAGGATGATCTTGTCAATGCACTTGACAGAATAAACTCGGATGGATCGATTAGAGATGTGCTGGTAATTGACGATAACCCCGATGACCTGCGCTTGATCAGCAAGATATTAAACGATGATGGTAGATACAAAGCAATTCTGGCAGAAGGTGGAATCAATGGTTGGAATATAATAACAACCGGCAACCCGCCTCACGCCATTATTCTAGATCTGTTCATGCCAGGCATGAACGGATTCCAAATACTCGAAAAATTACAGGAAGACAAAAAACTGCGTGATATTCCAACGATCATTATAAGTGGAATGGAACTTACGCCGGAACAAAAGAAACAACTCACTGAATTTGGGCAAAGTGTTCTAACAAAAGGCGCTTTCAGCGAAAAAGAATTGCTTACATCCATTCAACGTTCCTTGGATCGCATCCAGGGAGGCGAATAAACAGGAGACTTATTAATCGTGTCATTCATCATCAAATGCCTTGACTGTGGGCATAATGCTCCATATTACCCTACATCATCAGCATGCCCAAAATGCGGGAGTCAATGGCGTGAAGCGGAGTACGACTATGAACGGGTCGGCAAGATGCTGCCTCCCCTGCTTGCTACAAGACCAGCGGGGCTTTGGCGGTATCGAGAACTGTTGCCGGTTCGTAATCCAAATATCAGCTTGTCTCTAGGAGAAGGAAGTACTCCGTTGATTCGTGCCGGCAACCTGGGAATGATGCTGGGGTGCCCAAATATTTACATAAAAGATGAAAGACAAGGGCCAACATCTTCATTCAAGGACCGTCAAGCAGCAGTAACCATTGCTGCATTGAAAGAAGCGGGAATCACAGAAATGGTTGCGGCCTCAACCGGAAATGTAGCAATCTCCTATTCTGCATACGCATCCCGCGCCGGGATGAAATTATGGGCTTTTGTAACAAGCCTTGTCCCTTCGGTAAAAATGCGTGAAATCGCACTTTATGGAAGTCAAGTTATTAAGATTACAGGGTCTTACGATCAATGTAAACAGGTTGCTTCTGAATTTGCCCGCCAACGCCATTTGTATCAGGATATGGGTGCGCGAACAATTACATCTATTGAAGCAATGAAGACCATTGCCTTTGAAATCGCAGAACAACTTACCGCCATTCAGGGTCCTGGAGAAAACACACAATGGAGAACGCCAGACTGGTACGTGCAGGCAATTAGCGGCGGTATGGGGCCATTGGGTGTGTATAAAGGTTTTCGTGAAATGCAACAAATGGGATGGGTAGATCGTATTCCAGCCTTTGCTCCAATTCAAACTGAGGGGTGTGCCCCAATGGTAACCAGTTGGAAAAAAGGATTGGATAAGGCCGAACCAGTAAAAAACCCAAAGACTCGTATCGAAACATTAGCAACCGGTGACCCTGGCAGAGCCTACGAATTTCTTCGAGATTATGTAAACACAACAAACGGCGCATTTGAAAGCGTTAGTGACGAAGAAGCTTTCCGAGCCATGCATGTTTTAGCCAAAATGGAAGGCATTTCTGCAGAGCCTGCCGCTGCCGTTGCGTTTGCGGGCTTATTCAAACTTATTCGCGCTGGGGTTATAAAGCCCAGTGATACCGTCGTTGTAAATTGCACTGGACACACCATGCCGGCAGAACCCAGCATTCTTGGAGATAACTGGTCTCGCGACATAAAATTCCCAACCGTAGAGGAAACCCCGCAAGAAGGCCTTCTCTCTGCTCTCACACAAGTAGCCCCTGAACGTTTTCCAAAGATCGTTATTGTGGAAGATACTACAGAAGCGCGCCGTCTCATCCGCCGCATTTTACAGTCACAAGGGAACTTCACCATCATTGAGGCCTCAAATGGGCGTGAAGGACTTGAACTCATCCTACGTGAATTACCCGACCTTATTATTTTAGATTTGATGATGCCTGAGATGGATGGGTTTACAGTGATTGAAGCCCTGCGAGCGAATCCCGAAACAGCCATTATCCCTGTCATTGTTGCAACTGCAAAGGAATTGACCGTCGATGAAAAGAACAGGTTAAGTGGACAGATACAATCCCTGATGCAAAAAGGGGACTTTCTAAACGATGAGTTTCTGGAAGAAGTAAAGTCGTTAATAAAATAATTACTTCCAAAGGAACGGAAACCATAAAGGCTGGTCCTTGCCAAAAAAACAAACAGCCGGGATAGTAGCGGCATTTAGTTCAGCTTTATTTCTCGGGTTCGCGCCAGTTTTTGGAAAACTGGCCATCACCGAAGGTTTCACGCCTCTGGCTGTAGTGGCATTACGCACAGGCTTTGCTGCCACAATCCTATTCGTTGTAATATCAATTTTCTATCGTCAATACCTTTATATTTTCCCAGTCGGTTTAATTGGGTGTATGCTGGCAGGAGCAATTAACGGGCTAGGCTCATTGCTCTACTATCTGGCGCTTGAAAGATTAGACGCCAGTGTGGGTCAGCTCCTATACTCTTTATATCCATTCTTTGTTGCGCTTTGGCTGATCCTCGATCAACAACCCCCAAGCCGGCTAACATTTTTTCGTATTACCCTTGCAATGATCGCCGTTCTGCTGCTCACCAGTATTCCAGGGCGAAAGGTAGATTTTACTGGGGTACTAATGATGATCGGGGCCGCAGTGCTATACGCCATGCATTTGCCCATCAACCAGCGTGTTCTCTATGAGGTTCCCGCCCCTACTGTCGCGCTTTACACCTTGCTATCCATGAGCGCAATCGTAATACCAGCATATTTCATCTTTGACAGAACCTGGCCAGCAACCAATACTCCATGGCTGCCAATAGCAGGCTTAACCTTCGTCACGGTTTTCTCACGAATTGCACTATTTCTTGGCGTAAAAAAGATTGGAGGGATGCAGACCGCACTATTGGGATTAGCCGAACTTTTGATTGCGATTGTATTTAGCCATATTTTTCTGGGGGAAAGCCTCTCTCTGCTTCAATGGATTGGCGCGCTCGGACTTAGCCTGAGCTTGATTCTGGTGATGTACGAGCAGAATCCAACGCCGACACATAGCGGCAGATCAGGTTGGCTTTCATGGATCCGCGCCCCAGGTTTGCCAAAAGATATCTTTGGCCCCTATGAATAAACCCCAAAATATGAACGATTAAAAAAGCAAACGAGCCTGACAAAAAATCAGGCTCGTTTGCTTTTTGTTTTAGATCTTTATATGTAATAAAGCTATTTTTCGCCTTCGTACAAATATCCTGTCCCGCGAACGCTGACAACCTGCTCGGAGAGTGACGGGAATTGATCCAACTTATGTCGTAGGCGGCTGACAAGAGGACGCAATATCTCAGGCGCTTCACGTTGAGACGTATCATACCCCTGCACCAACAAAACCAATTCGCGGTGAGAAAACACCTTACCTTTATTCTCCATCAAAATACGCAGCAACCTGCCTTCAGCTGGGGTTAAATGCTCAACCTTGCTCTTGTGTTTTATTTGACGGCGAGAAAGGTCAACTGTAGTACCGTCTTTCAAGCTGAAAATCTCCTGTCCACTGTCTACATCTGCCGATGCAATATTGCTTAAGTGTGACTTGCTTGAGCGACGAGACAGACCCTTTTTTACTGTTGCTATGATCTGCGCTGGAGAAGCAGGCTTCAATAAATAATCATGGATACGCAATCGCAGAGCCTGAATGGCGGTTTCTGTTGACCCGTAGGCCGTCAACAAAATCACCTCAGTTTCAGGGGAAACCTGGTTAACAACTTGCACAACCTCAAGACCGTCCATGCCGGGCATTTTCAGATCCACAATAAGCAGATCCACATTATGAGTACGGATATATTCCACAGCAGCCTGTCCATTGGGAGCAGAAGAGACCAGGTAGCCTTCCAATTTTAGGATATCAGTGAGAGATTGTCTTGCAACGGGTTCATCATCTACAACCAGAATGTTTGATTTCATTGTTATCCTCCTAGAGGCAAATATATGCGGAAGCAGGCACCAGGGCTACGGTCGGGCAGCAACTCCAGTACGCCTCCATGAGCGGTGATTATATTGTAACTCACTGTCAGGCCTAAACCAGTACCGCCATCCTTTGTGCTGAAAAATGGCTCAAAGATATTGGCCTGCTTTTCTTTGGGAATGCCTTTTCCATTGTCTTGAAATAAGATCTCAACTCCCTCGCTCAATGTTCGTGCAGTGATGCGTAATTCTCCACCTTCTGGCATGGCATCGGCAGCATTAAGAATGAGGTTAATAAAGACCTGCTGTACTTGACTACCCACTGCGTTGATGGTCGGGCTTTGTGCAGGGAAATCTATGATGACATTCACTTTTGATTCATTGAGCTGCTTGGACATGAGAGCAATAATGTATTGCAACATCTCTGCTAGATCAACTGCCTCAAGAGAACTTACCCCGGGGCGGTAAAAATCCAACATGCGGCGGACGGTAAGCATAAGCCGCTCCAGCTCGGTGCGTGCAAGATCAAAGTATTCCTTGCGCTTCTCTTCAGGCAGGTCTTCACGTCCGGCAAGGTGCAGGCAGTTTTGAACAGCCTGTAATGGATTGTTGACTTCATGTGCGATGGATGCGCTCAGGCGTCCTGCGGCTGCCATCTTTTCTGCCTGCAATAATGCCTTCTGAGATTCTTCCACTTTGCGAACGTAATCTAATTGTTCTGCATACAGGCGGGCGTTTTCCAATGCGGCGATGGATTGACGTGAAAGGATCTGGAACATTTCAAGGTCTGCTTCGCGGAAGGGAGATTCGCCTACGGATCTTGCTGCTAATAACACCATCCGCAGGTTCGGGCGGATGATCGGCGTCAGTATCACTGCACCAAGCCCGAGCGCAGAAAGATGCGATCTCAGGGCGGAGTCTCCTGGCCCATTGGCATTGATAATCAAAGGCGTTGTCGATTCATCCACATGAGAGATCATATCGAAATATTTTTGCGAGGAAGTAAAGCCGCGCGAAACGAGCATGGAATATTTTCCAGTTTCAGGATCCTGTTGATAACAGGCTGCCTGGGTGCATTGAATATGGCCACAAATGGCGCTGACGATAAGCTCCAGCAATGGCTCGCGGCGGGTTTCGGAAAGCAAGGCCTCGGTTACTGAAAAAAGTGGTCGCAATGCCTGTATGCGGGCGGCGTCACGTTTGGTTTGGCTGTCTGCGAGAGCGAGCTTGACAGCCTCGATCAACTCGTTCCCCTGGTTGAAAGGCTTCATCAAAAGGCCATCCACTCCCTGGCGAAGGGCACGAATAGCAGTTTCAACTGTGCCGTGACCGGTCATGATGAGCACAGCGGCATCAGGCTGAAGGCGTTGCGCATGTTGAATAACTTCAAAGCCATCCACTTCGGGCATACGAATATCAACAAGTAAAAGGTTGATCTTATTTTCTTTCAAATATTCTATAGCCTTGCGTGGATTTGTCTCCGTTGCAACTTTATATCCTGCACGGGTGAGCAGGCGGTTGCATAACAAGGCAATGCCAGGTTCATCATCAACAACAAATACAAAAGGGTTTTCCATAATGAATTAATTTAGAGCGGGAGCCAGACATCGAACGTTGAGCCATCGCCTGGTTTGCTGGATATTTCTATCAAGCCGCCGTGATCTGTGACAATACCATAAGTAACAGACAACCCCAAGCCAGTGCCGCCGCGGTCTCCTTTCGTGGTAAAGAATGGTTCAAAAATGCGGGCTTGATCTTCAGGAGGAATTCCAGTGCCGTTATCTTTTACGCTCATTACAATCCAATCGCGGTTTTCGCGGCGTGCAGCAAATGTGCTAACGACCAATTCACCGCCGCTCTTCATGGCTTGCAGGGCGTTATGGATCAAATTCAGCAGAACTTGTTTCATTTGATTTGTATCGATGGATATCCATGGCAGGCTCTCATCGAGGTCCAATCGTAGGATCACATCGTTGGTAAGGATAAGGTGTCGGGTTAGTGCAATAACGTCGTTGACAACTTCGTTAAGATCGGCGCTGGCACGAAGGCGTTCTCCCTGACGGGAGAAATCCAACAGGCGGCGCACCACACCGCTGGCACGGCGGGCTTCTTGAAGCACCATTTCCAGTTCAGTTCGGTGCGGGGAATCTCCTGGGAGTTCATCTAGCACAATTTCAGAGAAGCCAGTGACGGTAGTTAATGGATTATTCAATTCGTGTGCAATACCTGCGGCCATTTCACCGACTGCGGCAAGTTTGGCGGCTTGTAACAATCTATTTTCTGCAGACTGTTGCGCTTCCATGCGGGCATTCAACTCTATTTCTGTAGAACGCAACTGACGGACAGTCTCTTGCAGTTTCTGATATTGATTTGCGCTCGAAACCACGGAAGCTAAAATTCCCGCGAGCGACTCCATTGCGATGAGGTCGTTATGGGAAAATGCGTTTTGTTCACGGCTTTCCACGTCAATGATTCCTAAAATGGTTTCACCATCTTTCAAGGCTACACAGATCTCAGAGCGTGCTTCCCAGCCTTTGATGCCTCTATAAAGGGTGTCCTGTGTTGTGTCATTGATAAGAATACTTTCCCCGGTTTTTACTACATGGCCTGTAACGCCATCTGCCTTGATAAACTCATTTCCTGCAAGCGCTGTTTTCAGTGTTTGAGCATGGGAGCCGCCAATACCCTGAATTGCAAATTGTTGTCGGGCATCCAACAACATGATAACGGCCAATTCGTATTTGAAGTATTGCGCAACAAGCTCGGCGGTAATGGTGGCGACTTCATTCTTATCGTTCAAACCAATGACCTGCTGAACGACTTCATGAATGAGTCCCAGGCTACGCGCCCTTCCTTCCGCCTCTTCGCGCAGGCGAGTGTATTCAATAAGCCCGGCAAGGTGGCTCGCGATTACAACCATGAGGTGTTCGTCATATTGGCTGAATGATTCGGCGTATAAATTTTCAATGACGAGTACACCGGTGGGTTGTCCACGGTATTTGAGCGGAACAACCAATTCAGAGCGTGCGCCTTTATGGATGCCAATAAAGCCTTCGCGAGTGGTTTCTGCAATTCTGCGAACACGTCCTTCTTTCAGAACGGATTCCATGGAATGCCCGGAAAGTGAAACGCTGATGACATTGAGTTTGCCATCCAACATGCGGTAATCACGCAGGACACGTCCATCACTGGAGCGCAGAAAAAGCGCGATCAACTCGGTATTGAAGGCGCGGGTAAGCAAACCAAACATACGCCGTGCGATCTGATCGAGGTTTTGCGCAGAGGAAACTGTAAGCACAAAATCATTGAGCAAGCCCAGCCGCCGCAAATGGGATGCCATTTCAGAGAACGTGACCACTACTTCCACAGACTGCGGGACTCGCGCAGCCAACTCGCGCAATCGACCACGCTCCGATTGATCAAATTCTTTTTGACGCCACATTGCAATGACGCCAATCAGCCGATGCCCAATAACCAGAGGCAAACAGATCCAAACATTGGAGCCGGATTTTAGAGAACCATAGGGCAGATTATCCCAAGTCGGCTGTCCACGAACAATGAGCACATCGGACAAAGATCGGTTCACGCGACGGAGAATAGGATTCTCGTCAATGAGCATGGACACGCCCTTGGCCTTCGGCGAATTCCATTCGGCTTGAATATCCAGCGATTCTCCTCGCCGAATAGCCAGCCACGCTCCCTGACACGAAACAGTTTGCACAAAGGCGCCAAGAACCTTTTCGAGGGCAAGGGGCAGATCGAAAGCCAGACCAGATTGCAGGTCCGGTAAGAACGATTGACTGGGCGAAATAGAACGCCCCGAGATGAGCGAAGCTGTCAACTTCCAAATCTTTTGCCCGGTAGTTGAAATTTCGTCCGAACCTACAAGGATGGATTGGGATGTGCCGCTAACAGGAAACGCATAGATGCGTGTTGTATTTAGTTTGCTGTCATCAGATGTGGAAGTAAAACGAGAATAGCCCCCGCTCAAGGCGCCGCAAAGCCAGGCATCTACAGCTGGGGCAGCCATCATGTCAATCAGTTCGTTCTGCGCTGGTTTCGTTAACCGATACACAGCTCGAAGCAGCCAGGCCCCCCCAACCCGTTCTGCCAAAGCCGCCCATGCTGCCTCAGAGAGTTGCGCCGCATCTTTTAATTGAGTTTCAATGCCGTTTTCAGTTTGCATGAATTTCGTAAATTATAACCCCACCTTCTCAAACTGCTCAAAAGATAAATGTATTGCGCTTCTACTTATTACTTTGCCATAACAGAAACAGCAACAATGGACATTAAAGCCGACATCAATGTCACAAGAAGGAAAGCAACACCTGCCATCTTCCACCAATTTCTGCTGAAGTACTGTCCAAGTTCTTCCTTGACTAGTTGTGAAATAGTTGAGGACGACTGTGAATAGACCATTGCCCGAAATGTGAGGAAATACGCCTCGCTTTTTAATGTGAGATAGCCCAGTGTAACCAATGCATCCAAATTGCGCCTGAGTTCATCTTCATCCAACAGAGCGCCCTCTTCTTCGAATATTGGTTTGATCAATGCGGCAATTGTATCAAATGGAATTTCGCTATCCATTGGGTTTGCACCAACGCCAAATCGTTCCTGAATTCTTAATAACAACCATTGTTGAAAAATATCCATGTGTGCTCCATTTTCATTGTGAGTCCATCTATGCTTTGCCGCCTTTAATTCTACTCTGTAATTCCTAATCCAGTATTTACCATTCACCCTCCCCCATTTGGCAATTACCATTTACACTACTCACATGCAAACGCTCACTATCATCGGCGGCGGACTCTCAGGCACAGAAGCCGCTTGGCAAGCCGCCCAAAACGGAATACACGTCAAACTATACGAAATGCGTCCGATCAACCCAACGGGCGCACACCTCAGCGGTGACCTTGCAGAACTGGTTTGCTCCAACTCGCTTGGCTCCAACCTGCCAGACCGCGCCTCTGGTGTGCTCAAGAACGAACTGCGCGTGCTCAACTCCATGCTCTTGGAATGTGCCGAGGCCTCAGCCCTGCCAGCAGGAGCCGCCCTAGCCGTGGATCGCGAGTCCTTCGCGCACATGGCAACCGAACGAATAGCCAACCATCCAAATATTGAAGTCATCCGCGAAGAGATGAAGGAAATTCCCAACACGCCTGTCATCATCGCCAGCGGACCGCTCACTTCCGAAAGTCTTTCCCAATCCATTGCCAAACTTAGCGGAGAAGAGCATCTTTTCTTCTTTGATGCCATCGCGCCCATTGTCCATGCAGAAAGCATCAACATGGATGTTGCCTTTCGCGCCTCGCGGTACGACAAAGGCGATCAGGACGAGGGTGACTACATCAACTGTCCCTTCACCAAAGAAGAATATTACGCCTTTGTGGACGCACTTCAAACCGCAGAGCGCATTGAACTTCGTTCATTCGAAGATGCGATCAAAGCAGGTGTAAAAGC
>CAZHOX010000002.1:36372-49436 GCA_964534345.1 uncultured Anaerolinea sp. | reverse complement strand
GAAGCATGGCCTTGCGGCGATCACCAAAGCCAGGAGCCTTGATGGCGAGCACGTTCAACATGCCGCGGATCTTGTTCAAGATCAAGGTAGCGAGAGCTTCGCCGTCCACATCTTCAGCGATGATGACGAGTTCGCGCTTGCCAAGCTGAACGAGTTTTTCGAGCAAAGGAACGATGTCCTGTGCAGCGGAGATTTTCTTGTCATAGATCAGAACATAAGCGTCGCTGATCTGGGCTTCCATCTGGTCGCCGTTGGTGATGAAGTAGGGGGAGAGATAACCGCGGTCGAACTGCATACCTTCGACGAATTCGGTTTCAAACTGCATGGTCTTGGATTCTTCAACGGTGATCACGCCGTCTTTGCCGACCTTGTCCATCACATCAGCAATGAGTTCACCAATTTCAGCATCTGCCGCAGAGTTGGTTGCAACAGAAGAAATTTCTTCGCGGGTATCGATTTTGACGGAATTCTTCTTGAGCTCGGTCACGATGGTTTCGGTGGCGAGTTCAATGCCCTTCTTGAGGAGCATGGGGTTGTAACCAGCTTCAAGAGCCTTGAGGCCTTCGGTTACGATGGCATAAGCCAAAACGGTGGAGGTGGTTGTACCGTCACCGGCGATGTCATTGGTCTTCTGGGCAGCTTCCTTGAGGAGCTGGGCGCCCATGTTCTCGAAAGGATCTTCGAGTTCAATTTCCTTCGCAACGGAAACACCGTCGTGAGTAATGGTGGGGGAACCGAACTTGCGGTCGATTGCCACATTGCGGCCTTTGGGGCCAAGGGTTGCGGAAACAGCGTTCGCAACAACGGTCATGCCGTTCTTAAGCTTACGGCGAGCATCTTCTGAAAATACAATTTGTTTAGCAGCCATGGTTCACTTCCTTTTTTCTATTGGGATTAGCCGACAATGCCGAGAAGGTCGCTCTCGCGCATAATGAGCAATTTCTTGCCATCGATCTTCACTTCGGTGCCAGAGTACTTGGCAAAGAGCACCACATCGCCAACTTTCACATCCATGGCAATACGGTCGCCATCTTCATTGCGTTCACCGGGGCCAACAGCCAGCACTTTAGCCTGCTGAGGTTTTTCCTTCGCAGTTTCGGGAAGGATGATGCCGCCAGCGGTCAGTTCTTCCTGTTCGATGGGTTCCACGAGCACGCGGCCGCCCAAGGGTTTAAATGTGAGTTTTGCCATTTCTTTTTTCTCCTGGTAGGATTTTGATTTTTCAATAAGCACAGAATTAGCACTCATGTCTGTCGAGTGCTAATTTCAATATTACCCATTTAAAGAAGTCAAGTCAAGGGGATTGTATAAATTCTTACAAAACTCTGACGGACACCCACCCCACCGCCTCTTTCCGCCCTGTGAGTTGATTCTGTTTCTACCAACATCCCCCGCTTGAGCAGCGGAAACATCACGGCGCAGCCGTTGGAGTCACATCCATAAGCTCAGTTTCAGGCGTGGCAGTCACATCCCCGCCCACCGTCACACCAGAATTCACCCCCGCGCAAATATTCCGCACCACAACCACATCCGCCGCAATGTTGGGGTCGGCATCGTACTCTGAAGCCTCGATCATGCTTGCAATAGCCAGTGCTTCGTCACAGTAATTTTTTTTCGGAGTGCTCAAAGCCGCCAACTCTGAAGCATACACATCATAATAATAGATCGTGCTGGCAGAAAGTTCGAGGCCTTCCACAGCCGCAGGGACGTCATTGGTGCCGCAGCCGCCGCGCCCGTCACAGGACTCATCTTCCGTGCAGCCGCGCACCGCACATTTCAAGGCAAGAATACCGGTCTCGTAGTTGCGGTTCTTGTGGTATAGCACGCCCAACTCGCCATAAAATTCCGCCTTCTCTGGCTGAAATTCGATTGTCTTTTGAACGTTACGAATCGCAATGAAGAACTGTCCCATTTGCGAATACGTTCTCGCAATAGAAAGGTACGGCCCCGGGTCCTTCACGCCTAGCTGGTCATTAATTCTTGCTGCCTTATCAAAATACCCAAGAGAGGTTTCAAAAAGCTCAGTTTGAATTTCCTCATTTGGGCTATTGAACGCAAGGGTACGATAATTTGCGCCCGCTCGAATATACAGGAAGGTCAAATTGGGAGAGATGGAGATCGCGCGGTCATAGGCTTCAATGGCAAGCGCATATTCTCCCAAAGACTCAAGCACATACGCATGAACGCGGTGGACATCCATCAAAGATGGGTCGAGATTCAAGGCTTGATCAATATATTGTTGAGCCTGAGTCCATCGCTGCTGATCGACCAAAACCTCAGCAAAGAAAGCCAGAGCGAGCGCATTTGAATTATCCAATTGCAAAGAACGCGTAGCGGCATCCCCAGCTTGTGAGAGCATCTTTTGTCTTTCGCGTTCATCGGTAATGTATGATGCCTTCCAGTCTAACGAAAAGGCATAGACCCCATACGCATAACTACTGTCAGGGTCGGTTTCAACAGCTTTTTCTGCAGAGGCAACGGCTTCATCCAAACGGTTGAGAATTTCCGTCCGATTCACCAGCAACGCAGTGGAATAGGTTTGAATGCGCGCAAGGTCTGCCCAAACTTTAGCGTTGTTTGGGTCTACTTCTGCTGCTTCACGAAGGGCAGTGATCGCTCCCGGGCTGACAATGTTGCCATCTGCATCTGTCACATCTGATAATTTGCCGGCAATGAACAATGCATCGCCTTCATTTGCATAAGATAAAGCAAAACGGGTTGGAGTAGCCGTGGGAAGGAAGAGCGGTTTTACATCACCTGTTTGCACGGAACGAATGAGCCAAATCCCGCCAAGAGTCAACACGACCCACAGGAACATGCGATACACACTGGTTTCATCACGCCTGCGAAAGATGGGGCGTTTCTGGTTAATGTTCATGGCGTGGGCGTAGGCTCAACTGTCGAAACAGGTTCATCTGTCGGCGTGGAAAGAGGCGGCTCTGGAGTTTGCACCAGATTCTGCTGGCAGCGATTCGTCACTTCGTTGGAATTCTCCACGGCCAGTTCATCCGACGGGATGCGAGAGATGATCAATTGCGCGATCTGCAAGGCTTCGCCGCATTTGTCGAGTCGCGAAAGTGTCAATGCATAAGTGAAATAGTATTCAGCAATACGCGGTGAGTCAGGGACGAGGGGCATTGCTTCCATTTGGTTGCCCTCTTCTGTGACTCCGCCTTTAACGACATACTCAAGTTCCTTCACTGCTTCGGGCCAATAGGAATTGCGATAATACATCACGCCCAAATTGCCGCGCAAATTTGTATCGGACGGATTGTCCGTCACAGCGGATTCAGCGTACTGCATCGCCTTGCCGTATTCACCACGAGTGGCATACGTGCGAGACATGAAGAGGTCTGGCGTGGGGTCTTCGGGGTTTAGCGCATTGGCGCGGGTAAAAGAATCAATTGCCTTTTCATAATCACCGAGGAAACGATAACAATTTCCAATAGACAAATGCAAGTCGGCAATATTGGGGTTGATGGCAACAGCGGCTTCATACTCTCGAATGGCTTCTTCATAATTTTCTGTGCCAGTGGCTTGCAGAATGATGCCGCGTGCGCGATGTGTTTCCAAAGCATCTGGGGCAAGCCCTTGCGCCACCTTTGAAATTTCGGCGGCCTTCTCAAGGCTTTCATAGCCAGAAACGCCATCATAATAAGAGTTGACAAGGATTTCCACATGGTAGGCGTACGCCAGTGAATTGTTGCTATCCAATTCCAACGCACGCGCAATATCACCTTCAGCTTCAATATAATCCCCTTGAAAACCAAGCGCCCACCCGCGCACAGCAAAAGCCATGGAATTGGTTGGGTTCAACAACAGCGCATCCTCCGCGCTGATCTGCGCATCTTTATACTTCCCAGCAAACACTTGAGTGCGTGCCAGAGTAATATACACAGCCGGGTCATCGGGTCGGGAGGCAATAGCCTTTTTATACGTCTCAATCGCAGGAATAAGTTTGCCTTCCCTGAACTCACCATCTGCCTGAGCAATTAATGATTCTGGCGCAGTCGTGGCGGTTGGGGTTGGCACGCCAATCGGCTGAATATCTGCAATGATGTAACGATTCACATACGAGCCTGCAAGAATCAGCAGGCTTAACAAAATAATCATGAACCAATTCGGGCGTTTCCGCCTGCGGTTCATACTCCATTTACTTCCTTTTAGGTACATAAATTTATATTACCATCCGCAGGAAAGCATCGTCAAGCGGGGTGTTAATCTCTAATTTGCTTCTTATTATGCTAAAATCCCATTTATGCAATTTGAGGTCTTTACCCTACTGCCAGAAGTTTTCCCATCTTATCTTGAAACCAGCATTATCAAACGCGCACGCGAACGGGGGCTGATCCATGTAGATGTACACAACATCCGCGATTACACCCACGACAAACACCACACCACAGACGACACCCCCTACGGCGGCGGCGGCGGAATGGTGATGAAACCCGAACCCGTCTTTGAAGCGGTTGAAACCGTTTTAGGATTGGCTGCGCCTCTTTCCCCGCCCGAACCTGAATCAAACATCCCGATCATTCTACTCACCCCACAGGGACGTGTCTTCGACCAGACCATCGCCAGGGAACTTTCCGCTCATCCGCGCATCGCCCTCATTTGTGGACGCTACGAAGGCATCGACGAACGCATCCGCGAACATCTCATCACCGACCAAATCTCCATTGGCGATTTCGTGCTGACCGGCGGCGAACTGCCCGCACTCATCCTCATCGATGCCATTGCCCGCCTGCTTCCCGATGTGCTTGGCGACCCCACCGGCGCAGAAGATGACTCTCACGCCATGGGCTTGCTCGAATATCCGCACTACACCCGCCCACCGGAATTTCGCGGCTGGAAAGCTCCCGATGTGCTGCTCTCTGGCGACCATGCCAAAATAGAAAAATGGCGCCGCGAGCAAGCATTGCTGCGCACATTCAATAAAAGACCCGATATGCTTGAAAAAGCAGAATTATCAAAAGCAGACTTGAAATTTATTGAACGTTTGAAAGTTACCAAGATAGAAGGCGAATAAGTTTAAAAGTTGGCAGGTTGGAAAGTTGAAAGCGGCCAGCGTATAACCTGTAAACTTATTAACTTGCAAACCTGAAAACTAAATGGAGGAAACCATGTCAACACGATTGAACTACGGAAAGACATTCCTGCTAGGCTTCGGCTTTTTTGGTGTGAGCGTGATCTGGGGCGTATACAACGCATTTGTCCCTGTATTTCTCGCAAACAAATTCCACTTGGCCCCTGCGCTCATCGGCTTCTTCATGACGCTGGATAATATTGCCGCTCTCTTCATTCAGCCCCCTGTCGGCGCCTGGTCAGACAGATTGCGTACTCCGCTTGGGCGGCGCATCCCATTCATTATTATCGGCGCGCCCATTACAGCTTTGGCATTCGGGTTGATTCCTCTTGCGGCTGTGCTGCCCCTTTTCGTAGCTTGTACAAGCACTCTGCTGCTCAGTGCGGCCTTATGGCGCACTCCCGTAGTAGCGCTCATGCCAGATATCACCCCATCCGAGTTCCGTTCACAAGCCAACGGCATCATCAATTTCATGGGCGGCATCGGCACCATTGTCGCTTTACAAACTGGCGGTATGTTGTACAAAATGAATACCAACTTTCCGTTCTGGCTTGGTTCGGGTCTGGTTCTCATTGCCGCGTTGATCGTTTATCTCTTCATTGAAGAACCCAAAGAATACGCAGCCACCGAAGAACAACCCGGCATGTTCGCCAGCCTGAAAGAAGTCTTTAATGACCCAGATAAAAGCGGCCTGCGCATCCTCTTTGCCATTTTCTTTTGGTTCGTTGGCTTCTCGGCTGTGGAAACCTTCTTCACGCTGTATGCAAAAAATCACCTCGGCCTTAACGAAGGGGACGGCGCAACCCTGCTTTCTGTGCTGCCGTTGTTCTTTGTCCTATTTGCCATTCCATCGGGTTTTGTAGCAGGCAAACTCGGGCGTAAAACCACCATCATGATCGGGCTGATTACGATCACTCTCATGTTGATTCTGCTCTACATTACCCCAGCAACCGCATTGCTCACTGGAATCGCCCCCCTGCCATTGGTCGGCATTCCGCTGGTAGAAGGCGGCGCTCGTATGCTCACCCTCGCGGGCGTTCTGCTCATCCTCGGCGGCATTGGCTGGGCCTTCATCAATATCAACTCCCTGCCCATGATCGTGGATCTGACCAGCATGGCCCGCGTTGGCACCTTCACCGGCTTGTACTATTTGTTCTCCACTCTTTCAGCCATCGTTGGTCCCAACTTAAACGGCTGGGCTATTCAACTCACCAAAAACAACTACAACATCATCATGGTCATTGCACCGGTCTTTATGCTGATCGCCTTCTGGCTGATGATGGGTGTAAAACGCGGCGAAGCAACACAAACCAATTAAGGAATCATAGGGGGTTGGGGATGAAAATTAAAATAATACTTCTGGCGATTGCCCTCACATGTCTCACAGCCTGTCAGCAATCGCCAGATTGTTTTCAAGAAGATGTCTTTTGTGCGGCATTGGTCACCGACACCCAGGGGTTGAATGACCACGGTATAAACCAAAACACATGGGTGGGGTTGCAGGAAGCTCAAGTCAACAAACTCGCTGACCGAATTGAATATATTGAATCTGCAAATGCGCGGGATTACGAAAAGAACATTGCCTACTTTGCAAGCCAGGGATTTGACATGATCGTCACAACCAACCCTACTCTACGCGATGAAACGCTTCACGCTGCCGACCTGTTTCCTGATTCTGTTTTCGTGGGCATGAACCAAGCTCAAACAGAAGCCCGCCCGAACCTGATTTCGATCTCATTCCCTGAAGATCAAATGGGCTTTACTGCCGGTGTCATTGCAGCAAACCTGACAAAGACCGGCGTGGTGGGTGCGGTTTGTGAAACCTCCAGCATTGACTCGATGTGGCGATATTGCGAGGGGTTTCGCGCTGGGGCAGAATTTTTCAACCCTGCGGTCAAAGTCATTGTCTTTTACAGAGATGATGGCGATAGCGAGAAATTATTTATAGATGAAGCGTGGGGATTTGAGACAGCCAACAAAGCCATTCGGCGCGGCGCGGACGTGATCTTTGCTGCCGGAGGCGTAACCGGGCAAGGGGCATTGCGTGCCGCTTTGGAGGCGGACATCCCCGTCATTGGGGCAGAGCGCGATCAGGCAGTGGTTTTTGCAGAATCCGGTTCCAGCGTGGTGACTTCCATTTTAGGGCAGGCCAGCTTCGAGATTAAGGAGGTGATGCGATTGACACGGGAGGGAAATGTTGGTGGGGCAAGGTCAGGCCAACTTGAGAATGTGCCAATTAATGGGATTTTTCCAGAAAGACTGCAAGATGCTATAGATTTTTTGTTCTTAAACCTGCGAATTGGCGCAATTAAGACAAACGTGGCTTCTGAAAAACCTTAACATTGTAGATACTTGCACAAAGGTTGGAGTAGATTTATACTTACCAAGTCGTAAGGCTATGCTAAAAACAGCAAGCCGTAAAATCTTTACTCTTCTAGAGGAGAAGAAAAAAATGAAAAAGCTATACTTTGTTATGGCCCTTTTGATCGTCGCTTCGATGATCCTGACGGCCTGCGGCGCCAGCGCCCCAACCGCTGCTGATTGCGCGAAGGAAGAAGTGTTCTGCGTTGGTCTCGTATCTGATGTTGGCAAGGTCAATGATAAGTCCTTCAACCAATCTGCTTGGGAAGGCGTTCAGAAAGCCAATACCGATGGCGTTGCTGATGTGGTTCAATTCATTGAAACCGCTGATGCCAAAGATTATGCCAAGAACATCGGCACTTTCGCTGATGCTGGCTATGATGTGATCGTCACCGTTGGTTTTGGTCTCGGTGAAGCAACTGTTGCCGCCGCTGCCACCTACCCCAATGTTAAGTTCATTGGTGTGGATCAGTTCCAGGCTGTAGATACCCCGGGCGTTACTGGTTTGAACTTCCCTGAAGATCAGGCCGGCTTCCTCGTTGGCGCTTTGGGCGCAATGATGTCTGAGAGCCACAAAATCGGCGCCGTTTGCGGTACCGATGTGGTTCCTCCCGTTTGGCGCTATGGTGAAGGCTACAAAGCCGGCGCCGCTTATGCTGATGGCATGAACGGAACCACCACCGAAGTGTTCGTTGTGTACCACAGCGATGTGGGATTCGATAAGACCTTTACTGATCCCGAATGGGGCGCTCAGACCGCCAAGTCCATGATGGATCAGGGCGCAGATGCAGTCTTCGGTTGCGGTGGTTTGACCGGTAACGGCGCCATCACCGCTGCGGCTCAGGCCGGTGCCTATGCCATTGGCGTAGATGCTGATCAGTTCCTGACCCTGCCCGAGGCTTCTGCCCGCATGCTCTCCAGCGCTATGAAACTCATCACCCCGGGCGTTGCTGAATTGATTGCAGCTGCTAAGGATGGTTCCATCAAGGCTGGTAACTTCACCGGCCAGGCTGGTTATGCTCCTTACCACGATCTTGACAGCAGCGTTCCCGCTGAAGTTAAGACCGCCATGGAAGAGATCAACAAGGGTCTGCTCGACGGCTCCATCCAGACCGGCGTTTCTCCCGCCAAGCCGTAAGGTTATTACGATATAAAAAAAGGAGAGAGGCTTGCACCTCTCTCCTTTTTTGTTTAATTATTGCCATATAGTTAAGAGGGTTCTCAACCTCTTGTTTGATATAATTGTCCTACAATTCAAAGTTCCACTGGAGCGAAGGATGCAAGAAGAGAAGCAATCAAATTCGCTAACAAGACAAATATTGCAGTCAATAACAGATGCCAGCCTGGTTCCATTTTTGGCTATTGTGACTGCTGTAGTTCTTGGCGGCATTATCATCGCATTTGTAGGCGGGAATCCCTTTCTGGCGTATCGCGGATTGATCGAAGGCGCTTTTGGCTCAACAAAGGCATTAAGCGAAACTGCTGTTTGGGCAACTCCATATATTTTTGCAGGGCTGGCTGTTGCATTGGGTTTTAAAGGCGGCCTCTTCAACATTGGTGCTGAAGGACAGTTGGCTGTTGGGGCAGTTACTTCAGCCTTGATAGGTTATGCCTTGCCGGAATGGCTTGGGTTTAATTTACCCGCCATCATCCACCTGCCTTTAGCCATTATTGTTGGCATGTTAATGGGTGCTCTTTGGGCAGGTATTGTCGGTTGGTTAAAAGCGTATACCGGGGGGCATGAAGTCATCAACACAATTATGATGAACTACATTGCACTGAACACAACTTCATTCTTGCTGAATGGAGTGATGAAAGACCGCAGCCCCACGAATGTGATTGCCCGCACACCTTTAATTGCTGATAGCGCTCGAATGCCTGCTATTTTTGATGGGCTGCGTATTCATTGGGGATTTGTACTTGCCTTGCTAGTTGCGTTCTTTATCTGGTGGCTGCTTAACAAAACTACACTTGGCTTTGAAATTCGCACCGTGGGATTAAACCCAGATGCTGCTCAATATGCTGGTATCAACGTCAAGCGTACAATCATCATTACAATGATGCTTTCGGGTATGCTGGCGGGGTTAGCCGGAACCATTGAGGTGACTGGCTTGAATTACCGCCATGAACTCGGTTTCTCTCAGGGCTATGGGTTTGATGCCATTGCCATTGCACTGCTTGGAAAATCGCACCCACTCGGCATCGTATTGGCGGCATTCCTTTTTGCTGCCATGCGTAACGGCGCGACCAATATGCAATTCCTAACTCAACTTCCCGTGGATTTGATCTCCATGATTCAGGCTTTAATTCTGCTTTTTGTCGCAGCAGATGCGATCGTGAGATATATCTATCGCATCAAATCCAAAGGCGAACGCGTAGTATTGACCCGCGGCTGGGGAGGCTAGGAGACAGATATGGACTGGAAACGATTTGGTTTTATCGCGCTCATCATTATCGTTCTTTTTAGCGTGGTAGTTATAGTGGGGCAGGCAAAGCAACCGCCGCTGTTGATCGTCACAAGTATGCTGGCAACCACCATTGCAGTGGCAACGCCGCTTACATTGGGAGCGCTCTCAGGCGTATTTTGTGAACGGGCAGGTGTTGTCAACATTGGGATCGAGGGGATGATGCTTGCTGCTGCATTCTTTGGTTGGTTGAGCGGAATTTACACCTTCAACATCTTCCACCTTCCTCCCGGTGTCTGCATTGTGCTTGGTGTATTCTTTGCTATTCTTACTGGAGCATTGATGGCTTTGCTTCACGCGTGGCTCTCGATCACTTTCAAAGTGGACCAGATCATTGGTGGAACCGTCATCAACATCCTTGCTATTGGGTTAACAGGCTTTTTGAACCGCCAATTGTTCTTTGGTTCAACCAGTGTATTTGGCGGCACTGTGCCTAGTGCCCCAGGTGTACTACCTACTATTCACATACCTCTCACAGAAATTTTTTCCTCGATCTGTGGCTCATCTACCGTTTGTATGGGAAATATTGAAGCAATCAACCGTGTGTTCGACCAAAAACCGATTGCCCTGAGTGCGATCATTTTAGTATTCTTATCCCATTACATTTTATTCAACACCCGCTGGGGTCTACGTACTCGAGCCGTGGGCGAACACCCAAAAGCCGCAGATACCGTTGGAATCAATGTCTCTTTTATGCGCTACGCCAATGTTCTCATTGGTGGAATGTTCGCCGGGCTGGCTGGCGCTTATTTCACCATTGAATCAGTTCCATCTTTTGAACCCCTGCTGACGAACGGACGCGGCTTCATCTCTCTTGCCGCCATGATCTTCGGTAACTGGACACCCATTGGCGCATGGGCGGCATCTCTGGTCTTCGGTGCTTCTCAGGCTTTGTTGATCAACATGCAAATCTTTCGTGATGTCATCCCACCGCAATGGTCATTCCTTCAGGAATCCTACATTGTGGGTCTCACCCCCTACATCCTCACTATGTTCATCTTGACGGGCGTTATTGGTAAGACCACCTCCCCCGCCGCTGATGGCGTTCCATACGAGAAATAGGAGACCGCCATGTCTGAATCCAAAATTGTTCTTGAAGCAAAAGGCATCACCAAACAATTCCCCGGCGTGCTCGCCAGTGACAATGTCAACTTTGACCTGCGCAAAGGCGAGATCCATGCTCTGCTCGGAGAGAATGGTGCAGGCAAAAGCACGCTAATGAACCTGATCTACGGTTTGCACCTCCCGGACAAAGGTGAAATAATCGTCAACGGGAAACCTGTTGAGATCAAATCTCCGAACGACTCTATTGCAGCCGGCATTGGAATGGTGCATCAACATTTCATGCTTATCCCCGTTTTCACCGTTGCGGAAAATGTCATGCTCGGTGACGAAGAAACCAAACGCGGCTCTCTGGACCGAGCTTCTGTTGCTGCAAAAATAAATGAAATATCCAAACAATACGGTCTGGATGTTGACCCAAATGCACTGGTTGGTCCGCTGCCCGTTGGCATTCAACAACGCGTTGAAATCGTCAAAACCCTATACCGTAATGCAGAGATCGTCATCCTGGATGAACCAACCGCTGTGCTCACCCCGCAGGAAGCAGAAGACCTCTTCCGCATTATGCGCGACCTGACCGCACGCGGCGTTTCCATTATCTTCATCACGCACAAGTTGAAGGAAGTCCTTGCGGTGGCCGACCGCATCACGGTCATGCGTGCAGGGCGTGTCATCAACACGGTTTCGCCATCTGAAACAGACTCGGCTCAACTGGCAAATATGATGGTTGGTCGTCAAGTCATCCTCACCGTTGATAAGAAAGACCACGAAGCCAGCGACGATATTCTTAAAGTGGAAGGTCTCACTGTCCGCGACCAGCGTAACCTGGAAACCGTTCACAACGTATCCTTCACCGTCCGCGGCGGCGAAGTGCTTGGCATTGCAGGCGTGCAGGGCAATGGACAGACCGAGCTTTCCGAAGCGCTCACTGGACTTCGCCACCCAACCAGCGGAAAAGTAACCATCGAAGGCAAAGACCTCACTGGCAAACCGCCACGCATTATCACAGAAGCAGGTCTTGGTCACATTCCAGAAGATCGTCAGCGTCATGGACTTGTACTTTCCTACTCCATTGCAGATAACATGGCGTTATGTGATTACTACCATGCTCCATTTAGTTCACGCGGTGTTATTCAACCCAAAGCTCTGGATGAAAACTCGCGCAAACTGATCAAAGCGTTTGACGTTCGCACCCCATCCCCCTTTGTCAGCGCAGGGAAACTATCTGGTGGCAACCAGCAAAAAGTTATCGTAGGACGCGAACTAAGCCGCAGCAATGTTAAACTCGTCATCGCAAATCAACCCACCCGCGGCCTGGATGTCGGCTCCATCGAATACATCCACAGCGAGATCATCAAAATGCGAGATCGCGGCGTGGCCGTTCTTCTCATCTCCGCAGAGTTGGATGAGATCATGGCGCTCTCCGACCGCATCGCCGTTATGTATCGCGGGCAGATCGTAGCCGTGGTGGATGCAAAAAATACCACCCGCGAACAGCTTGGATTATGGATGGCTGGCGCTCACGTCGAAACCGCATAACACCCGCCTCTTTCTTAATCTCGAAGTTGATTCACCCAAACAGGAGTTCTCGCAACTCCTGTTTTGATTCATACAGGAAATACAGGGGATATAGCCCAACTTGGCTCTTGGGGTAAAATGTCTGCGAAAAAGGAGAGAAAACATGATCAAAAGAAAACGCGCATTCAATCTACTATTCATCGCCATGCTATTCCTTAGCGCATGTAACCTGCCTTCAGGCAGTCAGGGGGAAGAAGCCAGCCTTACCGCTGCCGCACAAACTGTGGAAGCTCTACTCAGTGCAACGCCAGCCATTACTAGCACGAACACGCAAATTCCAATCCCGTTCACAGCAACCACCACCTCCACACCCATAGTCAACAATACGAATACACCCATTCCATCAGCAACCTCCAACTGCAATGCTATGGAGTTCATTACAGATGTAAACTACCCGGACGGCACAGTTGTGACACCCGGCCAAAATTTCACAAAGACATGGCGTATTAAAAATACCGGCACCTGCGCATGGACACCTTCCTACGCAATCGTATTTTCAGACGGCAACTCCA
>CAZHOX010000002.1:13832-36272 GCA_964534345.1 uncultured Anaerolinea sp. | reverse complement strand
GGCACCTGCGCATGGACACCTTCCTACGCAATCGTATTTTCAGACGGCAACTCCATGAGCGGCCCATCTACTCAGGCTCTGGTTGGGAATGTAAATCCTGGTCAAACCATTGATATTTCAGTGAACCTAACTGCTCCCGCCACCTCTGGTGAATATACAGGAAATTGGAGAATACGAGACGCTTCAGGCGTATTGTTTGGGAGATTCTACGTACAGATCAAATCACAGAACCCGGCAGAACCAACAAAAACACTTACCCCGGCCCCTGCAGCATTTGCCGTAACCAGCGTCACATTTACAAACGTAGGCGGATGTAATGGTTTCACCACTACGGCCAACATCACGGTAAATGGAGCAGGAACTGTAAACTTACATTGGATCAGAAATGATGGCGCCACCCCACCTGTTCCACCGCCGCTTGTATTTGCTGCCCCTGGCACACAATCCGTAAATATCTCATGGACAACAACTGCGCCAGGCACACACTCTTTCGATATTTACATCGACAGCCCAAATCACCAGCAATTTGGGTCGGCAACATTTACTTGCCCATAGTTATTGGAGTAAAATTTTGTTTAAATGAGAGCGCCCGATTTTTCGGGCGTTCTCATTTAACAGTATAATAATTTCCAGTATATGAAAGGAAAAAAATGACTCGACCCATAAAATATTTACTCTTCAGCATTTCAATCATAACCACCCTGCTAATCACCTCCTGTGGTGCAGGCACACCCACAGAAGATCCGCAAATCATGATACAGACATCGGTTGCACAAACCGTTGCAGCACAAAACACACTTGCTGTTCCCGGCACCGAAACACCTGCCGCAAATGCCATTCCCACCAAAACACCTTTCCAGCAGCCCACGCTGCTTGCACCGCTTCTCACGCCTTCTGCAACTGCTCCATCTGTTTCATCCAACTCGCAATGCGCCAGCGCAAGCCTGAAAAGTGAAACCATCGTAGACGGCACAATCTTCAAACCGGGCGAACAATTCACCAAGACCTGGGAGATCACCAACACCAGCACCTGCACCTGGGATACCAGCTACAAGATCGTCTTCTGGGATGGCGATCTTCTTGGCGGAGGATATGTCTACAACCTTCCGCAGGTGGTTGGCCCGGGGCAAACCCTGCCGGTTTCTCTCGTATTGATCGCACCAGCCACAGATGGAACCTATCGCTCAGAATGGAAACTTCAAACACCTGATAATATTAATTTCGGCGTTGGCTATTTGAATACAGCGTTCTACACAGAAATTGCCGTCTCCTCGGCGCAAAAGCCAACCTATGGCATTGCCTCTGTTGTAACCGGCTACACACGCGACCCCAAAACAGGCTGCCCTGCCAATACACTCGTTACGGTATCCGCTACTGTGGCAACGAACGGGCCGCTTGAATTTACATACTTTTGGGATCAAAGTGATGGGAATGACTCCAGTCCGCAGACATTTATGATGAAATCGGCAACCACAAAAACATTTACCCGCGAATGGAAATTTGGGCGCGCAAACACACAAGGCCCCAAATGGATCGCATTTATCATCACAGAACCAACCCACCAAAAATATCAAGTAGATTTTGAGTTTGTCTGTCCGTAAATACACCGCAAAAAATAAGAAGCCGGCCTCCCGGCTTCTTATTTTTTGGGAACCGAACCCGCATCACCTTCGTCTTTAATTATCGGAATTTCAACGGAGGAACCATGTCATCCAAAAAATCAACTATTATTTTTCCCCTTATTGCCATATTAATCGCTCAATTGGCATGTAACATCCCTGGGAATACGGCGACCCCGGATACATTCGCCACCCTCAATGGACTATACACCGCTTCAGCCCAAACCATTGAAGCTGATCTCACACCAAGCAGCCTGACCCTCACCCCTGGCCTGCCTCTGCCAACTGCAACGACCAGCGCAGCGACTACAGCCACAGTCACTGCCACTTCGGGAGGATCAACTTCAACGTCCAGATGTGATGCGGCGCAATTCCTCGCCGATGTCACCTACCCGGACGGAAGCATCGTGCCGAGAAATAATACCTTCGTCAAAATCTGGCGCATCAAAAATATTGGCACCTGCACATGGACGACATCCTACGCACTTGTCTTCACAAGTGGAGATTCCATGAGCGGCCCCTCCACCGTGGCGCTCGCGGGCAGCGTGAACCCGGGCCAGTACATTGAGGTCCCTGTCACATTTGCAGCGCCAGGCAAGGATGGAAATTATCGCGGCTATTGGAAATTACGCAATGCCTCGGGAGTTTTGTTTGGCATTGGAAACCTGGCAGATACCGCCTTTTGGGTGGATATTAAAGTAGCCGGACCCTCTTTTGTGGCTTATGAATTCGCAAACAATTTTTGCAGCGCCGAATGGACCAATGGAAGCAATTCCCTCCCCTGCCCGGGATCAGATGGAGATTCAAAAGGTTTTGTTTTGAAATTGAATGCGCCTAAAATGGAAGATGGCAGCACAGAAGATGAACCCGGGTTACTAACCTACCCGCAAGATAAAAGGGATGGCTTTATCAGCGGACAATTCCCGGCCTTTACTGTGCAAAACGGCGACCGGTTCCGAACCATTGTGAATTGCCAGTACAACGCAAACAACTGCAATGTCACGTTCCGGCTGGACTACAAAGTTAATGGAAATATCAAGACTCTGGCAACCTGGCAGGAAGTTTACGAAGGTAAATACTACCCCATTGACCTCGACCTAAGCAGCCTGGATGGAAAAACTGTGAAATTCATCCTTGTGGTTAGCGCAAACGGCCCAAATAATAACGACTCTGCCATCTGGCTCAATCCGCATATTATTCGGCAAGGTAACCCGCCGCCTACACTGACTCCTTCTGCGACACCAACTGTTACAGTAACGCCAACAACTACTTTTACACCCACAATTACCATCACCCCCACGGTAACTGCTACGCCAACAGCTACTTCAACAAGCACAGAGACGCCCACCCCCACAGTTACACCTACTCCATAGTGCGTTTTAAACACCCACGGTCACGAAGTAGTCAGGAATTCTTTTGAGACCACAGAGATTTACTATAATTTTTCTCTGTGGTCTCCGTGTCCTCCCTAATGAATAGTTTTTATAGCTTATCTGTTTGCTCTCCTCCCGCTTTTTCAAGAAGAGCAATTTGTGACCGTGGCGGGTATAATAAAGATAACCATTTTTGGAGGCTACAAATATGATCTCTCGCAAGATACTCTGGCTGGCAGGTACAATAATAATGACCATTGTCCTGAGTGCATGTAACTTGGGTGCCACCCCCGTACCTACACAGGAACCAGGCGCGATCCAAACCGAGGCTTTTGGCGTTGTACTCACTCAGGCAGCGCTGAACCAGACTCAAACTGCACAGGCAGTTCCCCCAACTGTCCAACCGACGAACACCCTGCCACCCACAGCCACCCTTGAGTTAATTCCTACGGCTGCCATCAACACCCCATTTGCACTGAACACGCAACAACCCGGGCTTACCCCAATTTCTATTCCGTCTGTTGCACCAACTCCCGGCGCTTACTCCACACTCCCAACAACCAACGGTTGTAATGATGGTTGGTTTGTCAGCGAATCCGCTCCCCTTGATGGGGCTTCCTTGCTGGCTGGCAAGGAATTGATAAAAACATTTGAAATCCTAAACACAGGAACCTGCGCATGGGATGAAGGGTACTCCTTCTCCTTCCGGCCGGAATATTCTTCAAGCCCCGAGGGAGCCGGCATTGGATACTATGGAAAGGATGAATTCTTAACCGCCTCGAATCAAATAAAACCCGGCCAAACCGGGGTATTCAAGATCAACTTTACCGTACCAAGAAAAACAGGCGCATACGTTTGGGCATGGAAATTAAAGGATGATGCAGGCGGCCTGTTTGGATCGCTCGTCTTCATGAAATTCACCTCGGTGGAACAATAGGAGAGGAACCATGAAAACCAAAGTATTTGTCTTTGTGTTGGTAACAGCTACCCTGCTTGCTGCATGTGCGCCTGCCACTCCCATCGAGCCAACACCCGATGTGCTGGCCATCCGCACCTCAGCAGCCAATACCGTAGTGGCAGAGTTCACGCTAACGGCGGCTTCTCTGCCCACCGCCACGCCCGTCCCCCCAACTGAAACACCCACACAGGCTCCGCCTACAGAAACACCAACCATTACCTTCGCAACGGACCCAACCCAAATTGCTCTTGGCACACCCGGCCTGCTTTGTGACGATCTCTCATTTGACCCTGCAACTGTGGATGTCACAATTCTGGATGGTACAGCCATGACCCCCGGTCAGGAATTTGTAAAAACCTGGAAGATCAAAAACACCGGTAATTGCGCCTGGGGTGACGGGTACAGCCTGACCTACTCCTACGGCGAACGAATGGATGGACAGCCCGTTCCCCTTGGCGCTGTCGTTCAAGTAGGGCAGGAAGTGGACATCTCTGTCACCTTCAAAGCGCCCGCTGCCATTGGCGAATACACAAGCGCATGGCAAATGGCCAACGCCACAGGAGTGACATTCGGCAAAGCCGTCTTTGTAAAAATCATCGTTCAGTAATTTGACAGCACTAAAACAAGCTATCAAAGAAAAAGCGCGCCAGCTAGGGTTTTCCCTGGCTGGCGTTACTTCTTGTGAGCCTCCCGCGCATTACAATATTTTTGAAGAATGGCTCGAACAAAACAAACACGGAACCATGCAATACCTCGCCGAAGAACGCAGCCGTATTCGCCGCGCAGACCCAAAACAAATTCTCCCCGAATGCAAATCCATCCTCGTTCTTGCGCTGCCGTATGCAAATTCAGAATTCAGAATTCAGAATTCGGAATTTCAAATCGCGGCTTATGCGCTTGGCGATGACTATCACGACATCATCCCCACCCGCCTAAAACAGATGGTCGAATTTATCGAAGAGCAAGTCGGGCACCCCATCCCCAACAGATATTACACAGATACCGGCCCCATCCTCGAACGAGAACTTGCCCAACGCGCTGGCTTGGGATGGGTCGGCAAAAACTCCATGCTCATCAACCCGCAGGCAGGCTCCACATTCTTCCTCGCAGAAATTCTTCTTGGCATTGAACTCGAACCAGATGCCCCCTTCGCCACCGACCACTGCGGCACCTGCACACGCTGCCTCACCGCCTGCCCCACCCAATGCATCCAACCAGACCGCACCATCGACGCACGCCGCTGCATCTCTTACCTCACCATCGAACTCAAAGAAGAAATCCCCGAAGACCTGCGCCCGCAAATGGAAAATTGGATTTTCGGCTGCGACATCTGTCAGCAAGCCTGCCCGTGGAATCGATTCTCCCTCCCAGCAGATTCTGCCTTTGAGACGAAAATCCCGCTTCCTGTCTTAACCTCAGACCTGACTCTGTCATCCGTTGAGTTTAATCAACGCTTCAAGAAAAGCCCCATCAAACGCACCAAGCGGCGCGGGTATTTGCGCAATCTATCAATTGCCGTTGGAAACAAGGGAGACGAAAAAGACATCCCCATCCTCGAACAAGCCGCACAGGACGATGAGCCGTTAATCAAATCTCATGCGCAATGGGCAATAAAAAAGATAACAAAATCACAAAAAAAAGAGCCAGCAAAAACATGAACAAACTTCTAATTGCAACCAACAACAAGGGAAAAGTAAAAGAGTTACAAGAACTGCTAAAAGATACCGGTCTTCAACTTGTCACTCCGGCAGATATTAACCTGTCTCTTGAAGTCGTAGAAGATGGCATGGACTACGCCGAGAATGCCAGCAAGAAAGCAATCGCCTTTGCCACAGCCAGCGGGCTTATATCTCTAGCCGATGACTCCGGTTTGGAAGTGGATGAGCTTGGCGGCGCACCCGGGCTTTACTCTGCCCGCTATTCTCCCAAACCTGGCGCAAATGACGCAGACCGCCGCGCATTTTTATTGCAGAATGTAAAAGATAAACCGCGTCCGTGGAAGGCACATTTCCATGCCACAATTGCAATTGCCAAGCCATCAGGTGAAGTGGAAATCGTTGAGGGCAATTGCTTTGGCGAGATCATCCCTGAGGAACGCGGTAACAGCGGCTTTGGGTACGACCCGATCTTCTATATTCCTGAGCTAAATCAAACCATGGCCGAGTTGGGAATGGAACAAAAAAACCGCCTAAGCCATCGCGGGCTGGCGGCTGCAAATGCAATTCCGGTGTTGAAGAAATTATTTGGGGGGTAAGGTCAAAGAGGAAGATTCTGCTTGTTGGGCAGAATCAACTTCCCCTTCGGGGATGAGGCGTTTTTTTGCTGGTCTTCTGCGAACTGGAAGCGTATCCAAAAATTGTTTCAGCAAATCGGCAACTACATCCGGTTGTTCCAGCATGACCATGTGACCAGCATGTTCCAAAATATGAAGCGTGGATTTTGCAATTCCAGTATGCAAAGACTCAGAAAACTTTGAGGGCGTCATTTTATCTTCTGCGCCGCATATGATGATTGCGGGAACGGTTATTTTTTCAAGCTGATCGATCACATTGAATTCGTTGCAGGCAAGAAAATCTCCAAGCAGAACCGGCGGGCGCATCTTCAACATGGATTGTTTTGAAAGCTGAACAAGGTTTGGCTGCGCCTCTTCACTGAAGCAGTTTGTGTTGATCGCCTCAACGGCCGATTCAAATGTATTTGAGTTACCCGCAGTTTCAAGGACACTTTGCGCCACGCGCATTTTTGCTCCACTGCCGAGCAGGGCCAGCGCCTTTACTTTTTTGGGGTACTTCAACGCCAGGGTGAGTGCAATTGCGCTGCCCATTGAAATTCCCACAATCACTGCCGAGCGGATCTTGAGCGATTGCATAAATGAATTCACATCGTCTGCGTATGCCTCTATCGATTGCCTGCCCATACCTTCGGATTGGCCGTGACCGGGCAGGTCGAGCGCGTACATGGTTTCTCCAGCCAACCTGCGGATCTGCGGAGGCCAGGATAAATGAGTACCGCCTGCCCCGTGAATTAAGATAACGGGCAGGCGATTGTTTTTTTCATCTTCTGCTGTATGGGCAAAATAGTATAGCTCGGCAGATGTTGGCATTATTTGCTTTTTACTCTTGGAATGGTATGCTGTGGATGATGCAAGCGGTCTGCGGCCTCTTCGCTGAGTGGGATGAATACCTGCACCTTGGTTCCCTGACCTTCAGCAGAGTCGATCTGAAGCAGCCCATTGACGAGTTCTGCGCGCTCGCGCAAATTGACCATGCCAAGGCTGGAATTGCTGCGCTTATCATACGCTTGTGACATGGCTTTCACGTCAAAGCCCACGCCATTGTCGTTGATCTCCAATAATGCGATACCAACATCCATCTGGCTCAGGCGCACGGTGATTGCTTCTGCGGCTGCATGTTTGCGGGCGTTGTTGACCGCCTCTTCAATAATGTAGAAGATCACACCTTGTTTGCCCATCTCTAACTGGCCGGTGATACGTTCGTCTATATCCACCACTACTTTCTGGGAGAAGGTCTCCATCATTTTGTCTGACATGGATTGCACGGCTGCTGTTAATCCCTGCGATTCAAGGATGAGCGGACGCAAGGTAAAGAGCATGTGACGAATCTCTTTGGTGGTTCGGTGTGCGAGTTCTTCCAATTTGACAATTTCATCAGTGGCGCTTTGAACATCTTTGGCTAACATGCGGCGGGTAATGTTCAACCGCATTGCAATGGCTGCAACAGATTGAGTGGGGCCATCATGCAGATCTCGCGCCAATTTCTTGCGCGCTTCTTCATGGACTTCCACCATGCGTTCTTTTTCCTCGACAAGGTCTTGATAAAGACGCGCATTTTGAATGGCAATGACTGCCTGCCTGCCAATGATATCCAGCAGTTTCAGACGGTCTGAATTAAAGTAATCAGAGTTGGGGTGTGCAAATAACAGAACGCCATACACGTTGAAACCGCTGCGCAGCGGGAAGCAATATCCGCTGGTGCAGTTTCGCAAAGCAATGACACGCCCAAGTTCGGGGTCGTACCCAATATCCTTGAAGGTGACCGGCTCACCTTCATCGAGGGCTTTCTTCAGTACCCCTTCTGCCCCATCAAAAGTGACTCGCATATCTGCGCTGGTGAAACGGCGGGCAGAGCCGATGCGCAATTTGCCTCCGTTGAACAACATCACCACACCTACCAGCGGATCGCTGACCAGTTGTTCAGGGTCGGGGTTGAGAGCGGTTGCGCTCATATCCAAAGCGGAGTCTAGTACGCGCTTATAACTTAATGTGGAAGATAAAGTAGAGGTAAGTTCGTAAATGGCACGCAGGCGTTCGTTTTGAATGGCGCGTTTCTTTTCATCGGCATCCATCCACAGGCTGCGATTTTTGCGCATGTGCTGCATCATACGGCGGCCAAGAAAGCCGAAGACAAAACTTAGTCCAACCAGAATGACAGAGATAAGAATGGAGATGGATAAGTCGCCTTCTGTTCGAAACCCCAAATACAGCATGACACTGGAAAATAATACCGAGACGAGCACCGCTCCAAAAACTTCAAAATAAATTGAACCTGTCAGGATCGGCAGCAACCCAGCCCAAAATGCGGGGCCGTGTAAACCACCCTGCACCCAAAAGAATGCTCCTGCTAGAATCAAATCCACAGCAATGTTGAGGCGGCGATGAAAATGAAAACGCAAATTCAACCCCGACAAGGCAGTCATGGCAAGATTCCAAAGGGTCATTAAACCCAAAGGCCAGGTGGAGCCAACCGCCAGTCCATTCGCCAGACCAAGAGATACGATCAGGCCGACGAGCATGATCCAGCGTAATGATATGGCGAACCAATCTGCCATATAGGGTGTGTCAAATTTGCGCATCATAGCCATAGTAGACCCATATCATAACGAAAAAACTGAAAGCGGGCAACCACAAGAATTTACAGATAAATTACATATTATCTTCAAACTATCTTTTTCATCTATTCTTCTGAAACAATATGGTGAGACAAATTTGCAGACAAACCGACCATGATTCCGGTGACCAGCCATAAATTAGGCGTTGCAAAGGAATCCTGAGTGAAATTATAGAAGGTGATACCCAGCCATGAAAATACTCCGGCTGTGACTGCAAATTTTGTCCAAAGCTGTTTGCGTAGGAAAAGAGAAAGGATATCTCCAAGCAGGTAAAACTGAAAAGCGAGATATAAGAAAAAGCCGATCAAGCCCGTCTCGGCGAACAGGCGAATATAGATATTCTTTGGGTTGGGGTAAAGGCGGTTTTCCGGGCTTTGCTGTCTTGCAATTTCAGGGACGGTGGTTAGCGACCAGTCTGGCAGGTTTTGGTAAATGTAAAGTCCGCTTGCGCCAAAACCCGCCCCGCTGATTGGATATTTTTCATACGCAGCCCAGGCGCCCGCCGAGTAGGCCCCGCGTGCGCCTGCGTTGATTCCGACCATGTATTCGCTGAGGCTGTCTGTATTGGCGGTGAGCAAGTTACGGAAAATGTTCCGCTGACTGAGAAATAAAATTGCGCCGCCAAGCGCGCCAAGGATGGCGGCTATCAACCCAATGCGAATGAACATATCGAATATGCGGCTGCGAAATCCGCTAATGAACCATGACCAGATCGAGCGCATTACCTGGCGACCAAAAAATAAAAAGGTAATTCCTGCTGAAGCAAAGGTGACAAGCAACCCGCCGCGTGAGTAGGTAGCCAAAAGCAACAGAAGAGATAATGCCAGTAGTGCAGGCTCCAGCCATCGGTTAAGGGTGAGGCGGAAATTTGTCAAAACAGCGGCGAAGAGGATGGGAATGTAAATCGTCGCGAGTTGGCCTGCCAGCCATGCGGGTTCAAATGCAAGGCCTGAGATGCGGCGGGTGTTATCCAGTTGGCGCATGGAGAAGGCAAGCTGCCATTGCGCGACTGTATTTTTTTCAATCAGGCTGGTATAAAACGCGGCGGCTTGCAACCCACTCCAAGCCATGTTAAGGCAGAGACCAACAAGCAGCCATTTGATGGAAAATCGAAATTCGTCTTCGTTGGTGTTCATCCACACGGCAGAGAAAAAGAAGGTGAGGCCAATGATGAGCGTGACCAATGCGCGGATGGTACGGCCTGCATATTCCTGTCCGTATAGCGGAATGGGGTTTGTGAGCAAGCCCACGCTGACGGATGCAAGCACAAATAAAACAAATGCGCCTAGCGGAACGAAAGCGCCTGCCCAGGTTATTTTGCGGCTGCGCCGCCACGCTTGAAATAATAGCAAGGGAAATAAAATACCAAGCGGATACATTGCCAACGGACGAACCAGCGTTCTGCTTTCGCCGAGGAATGGGAACCATCGAAAGCTGGTTACTGGAATTGAGAGCAATGCCAACGCCCATAAAATGCGTGAAATCTTTTCGATGGAGAAGTTGGAACTTTTCATTTAGTTTTTGGTTTGGTGAATAAAACGATGAAGGCCGCCAGAGTGAGCAAACTCATGGAGCCGGCAAGCATATATTCGCTTAAGGATATGCTTCTTTGTTTTGGAAGGTTTTGCGCCTGCGTGAGTTCAAGTCTTACGAACTCGTTGATATTTCCAGATTGCACTTCAGCTTGTACTTTGGCAACAAATGCAGCGGCCCATGTGGAAGCCAGTTGTTCTGCGGCTTGCGCATTATTATCATCCGCATAGAAATGCCAGCCTGCTTCAGCCGGTTGACCCAAATGCAATTTTGTGCCGCGCAAATCTTCCACTGGAATTGCGAACTCGGAAGATAACTGGCTCATGATCGCATCAGACCAGGCGAGTTCTTCGAGCTTGCGCGATTCGCGCTCGAGATAATAAAACTGCTGGCGGTCTACATCTTTCGGCCATGCTTCTTCAAGGTTGAAATCCACATTCACCGTGGCCTTCACACGATAAGGTGGAGGAACAACATAGTACAGAGCTACGCCAAGCAGTGCGCCGAGCAATGCGCCCAAGACCCAAAAACGCCATGCGCGCAGCAGACGGATGAGGTCTTCAACAGAAGGGGAAGTGAAAAGGAATTTCATGCTGATTCCAGATTCTAAAAAGGGATGAGTATTTTTTATTTACCACGCTTGATGCGCCATTTCCAAAGCGGGCCAATGATCTTTCTTAAATAATATTTTGCCACGATCAGAGAAAAGAAACTACCACCATCACGATAATGCACACGCAGCATTTCCTGCCAGCCGCGCTCATCACCGACATTGGTCTTGCTGGAGGTGTGGATGCGAAAGTTCGCCCACACGCGCCCGGGTAAATATTTCAAAGGCGCTTTTGCAGCAATGCGAGTCCACAGGTCGTAATCCATTGCGAAATAAAAGGAAGAGTCAAGCGGGCCAAGTTCCTTCCAATATTTCGCGCGGAAGAACATTGTCTGCTGAGGGATGTGAACATAGCCTTCGCGCAAGCGGCGGTAATCCGTTTGCGCAGATTTGAACTTTCCGATCAGCCGGTCTTCTTCATCAATAAAATTGCAATCGGCATACACCAATGCAATTTCTGGATTTTCCATTAAATACTTTACCGCTTCAGCCACTGCATTTGGATTGTAGGTGTCGTCTGAATTGATCCAGGCAAGGATATCGCCAGCAGCGCGGTTGAATCCTTTATTGATCGCATCTGTCTGCCCCTTGTCCTGTTCGCTGACCCACCAGGAGATTCTACTCTGATACTTTTTGATGACATCCACACTGCCGTCTGTAGAGCCGCCATCCACAATGATGTATTCAATGCGTGGATAATTTTGCATGAGCACAGACTGGATCGTCTGCTCAAGAAACTGCGCCTGATTGAACGAGGGCGTGATGATGGAAACGAGAGGCTGTTGAATTGTTTGATTGTTGGGTGGTTGGGTAGTCATCAGGTATCAGTTTAGCTTACCATTCATTGTCTGAGTAAAAGAGCTGCGAGACTCCCTCAGTCAGCTTGCGAATGCGAGTGACCTCATCTGGAGTCAATATCTTTTTCCAGTTATCCAAATTGGCACGGCTATCCAGTTTTACAGAGTGGGTTCTGTTCTTTGCAAGCTTGGTGGGGTTTTCGGAACTGCTGGCATTGAGAATGGTCTCTTCCACCTTTGCAGTGAAGGACAAATCCAACGCCGAATACAAAGCCTTGTATCCCGCAACGGGGTCTAGGGAGAGGTCTTCGTGGCGGACAATGTTGAAGTCGGGGAGCAGGTTCGAGGTCGAATGAACGAGGCGGTGAATGATCCGCCAGAGCAATGCGGCCTGATCCACCACATCGCCTGAAAGCATTTTTTTCATCTCGTCACGTTCTGCTTCGAGGTGATCACGCATTAGCAAGGGCTGGTCGAGCAGGTTGGTAAAGTCAAAGGGCCAGTTCAGGCGTTTTAGGCTGCTGACAAATGCCACCGGATGGCGAGCCGTGAAAACGATCTTGCAATTCAGCCTTTTTGAAAACCAGGCCGTGGATAAGGCGGCAAACGGGTCTTTAATCAGTGCACGTTGTCCATGCATGTTGCCTATGAAATAGGTGCGAAAATCGCGGCCCATGCGTAGAAAATCTTTCGCAGAGCGGATGGACTTGATCTCAAGCCAGGTGTGATATTGGAAATTAAGCAGTTCATGAAAAGCGGGCAAATACTCGTTTTCATTCTCATCGGTGATATAGGTATACCAATGCCTGACCGGCGCACGATATACGCCAGGACGATGCAGCACGTTCAATGGTTCGCTAACGTAGGCGGTGTCCACATCGGCGGCGAGCATTTTGCCGACCCAGGTGGTTCCGCTGCGGTGTGTGCCAGTTACAAGAATGGGAGAGGGAGGATTGGTCATTGTCAGTCACCTAGGTCATTATAGTATTCTTCGAGCGCATCTGCACCATGAATGGTGACCGCGCTAATAGAGTTCACTTCGTAATAATCTGCTGCGCAACGGTTGACCCAATGAGTTGGCAAATTATCCAGCTCTTTCACATCATAAATGCCGCCAAATTGAGGGATGACCAAGTCTGTTTGCCCGTGTTCGCGCAGAGCGTAGATGTGCGCGTCCCGCCTGTCCCATTCCTGTGCACGGGTCTTGTATTCTGGAATATCCTGCATCACCTGCAAAACCGCCCGAAATGGATAGACTGCCACAACAAGCAAGATCAACATGGCTGCGTATTCAAAAGCAACTGTATTAAATAATTTAATTCGAGAAAGCCACGCCCCCAGCAAAGCGCCTTCAAGGGCGAAAGTGATCGTCAGCAGGGTGTGAGCAAAAAATCGCGCCCGCTCCACAGGAAAAGACTGGCCATAAGCACTGGTCGAAAAACCGGCTGCGATAAGAATGGATAAGATGAAAGGCAGTGCAATGGCGAACTTAAGGCCAGCTTGTATGTTTGCACTTTCATTTTGGCGAACTGTTAAAAAGGCAAATAGCGCAGGGCAAAGGAAACTGAACAGAATAGGAATTGGCAGGGTCTTTATTGTATCGATCTGAAAAAAATAAGTGTACTCAACGGTTCTTTGAATCCACTCCATAAAAGACGGTGCATCTGCACCGAGTTTGGATACGGCCGGAGAGACAGCCATCACTGCCAATGCGGAAATCGCCCCCATAAAAACAGAACCCGCGAGAAACAGCCCCGGCTTGCGTAACCCATCTTTAATAAAAAACCAGATGTACGCAAGTATCAACACAGAGCTTGTCACCATAACAGTCACCGGAGGCTCAGAAAAACCGCCGATGATGAATGAAGCTAAAAATACAACAAGCACAAACCATGCAGGCGCAGCATTTTCACGCGCCGAATGAAGCCTGGCGAGCATTGCCGCAACAAGAAAGTTTAGAAAGACAAGCGGCGCAAAATGGGTTGCCATGCTGGAACGCCAGTATAGAATTTGAAAACGGTTCGGCGCTTCCAATATTGTGATGAATGCCAGCAACCCGCCTAAAAAGACATCCATCAAACCATGCCATTCAATACCTGCCATCCTGCGTATCTGTTTCACCAGCAACACGAGCCCCACCCCCCAAAGGATGACCATGAGCGCTGGAACAATGGCTATATTTCGCCAACCGAGCAAAGACTCGGTGATGCCAACAAAAAGCAGATTCGAGTAACGGTTGGCAGCGCGCCAATCACCGGCCTCGTAACGGGTGATGACAGCCGTCAATGGAGAGGATGATCTTGTGGAGACCGCTTCGCAATAGTCATCAGACATGTAGCGGGAAAAAGTGCCGAGGTAGGCAATCACTGCCAGATACACCAGCATTGCGGCAACATGCAAAAACATACCCGACCTAAACAATTTATTCTTCATCGATCAATCCGAGTCTTCCATCAGGTTGTAAATAATATAACCATCCCCTTCGGCGAAGACAGGGTATGTCTTAAGCCTTTCTTTGAGGAATGGCTGAAGATTTAAATCTGTAAAATCAGTCACGATGAAGAGGTCTTTCTTTGCAACAAGATTCGTGAATTTATTTTCAAAATCACGTTTTGCGCCGAGCAAGTCATCGCGGTAGATCAAGTCTCCATAGGTAGGCCAGGAGGTAACATACTGCCCGCCCCAATACGCCATGCGCGAACCATAATCCTGCGTGAGGCCGGCCAGGTTATACCCATCCACTTTTTGGCCGATCTCCGCCCACATCTCGGCTTGAGGACGATAGTCCACAGCGTTGAGTTGGGTGCGTGTGCTCCAAAGTGACATGAATACACCCAGGAATAAAAAGCAATATACAGAAGCACGTAGAAAGCGTGTGTTCACAAGCTGTTTTAGGTGCGTAAAAAATTTATCTGCAAGTGGGGCAAGGGATAATGCGGCAATTGGAATCAATGGCAGGGAGTAGTAATCGTGGGAGGCAATGTGATAGTTAAAATAAATGCCAAAGAGGGCGTACCCGGCCCAAAGTCCAAGAATGAAGCGGCGCTTTTCATTATCAAAGAAAAAGATGCCCAGCAGTGCAATCATCAACGGAATGCCGCCAATAACAATATTGAGCATATTGACCCACCCAATGTAATATGCAGGGCTTAGAAAATAAGATGGGATGAAACGTCCACCAAATTGTTGACCGAGATACCCTGCGATGTAGACGCCGTAGATGGCATAGGCTGCGCCCGGGAGGATGCCGAGGGCGCTCATGACGTAAACTTGCGGCTGCTTCAACACCTCAATCAGTGACCTACGCCCAAGCAGCAGCGCCCCCACTCCGCCGCCAATGACAAAGAATGCCGCCACAAATTTGATGAAGATGGCCAACCCGCCGAAGAGACCGGCAAGGATGGCGAAACGCCAGGCATTCACCCCATCTTTCGGATTCTCAGAGCGAGATGCCCATTCATACACTGCCCACCAAAAGATGATGACAAGCGCAACCATGAGAGGGTCTGGTTGAAAACTGCGGCTGGCAATGATGGCGTAAGGCAGAAAAAGGTAAAAGGCTGTGGCCGTGATCGCCCCGTCTGTGGAGGTTAGTTTGCGCGCAAGGAAAAAAAGAAAAATTCCGCCAATGACCCAAAATATGGATGAGTAAGCACGCGCAACCCAATGCTGTTCGCCAGTAAAGCGGTAGGTAAAAGCAACAATGCGCTCCATGAATTCTGGTTCAATGGAGGCGCGCAATTTCCACTGTTGAATGGCAAAGGTGCGTTCTTCCGGTGAAATGCCGGTGAGGGTGTCGTAATACATGCCGCGTGCTTTGAGCACGGAGAGCATTTGGCGGGTGGAATGAAATTCCAACGGCAGGTCGTTGGCATCGTAAAAACGGATCACAAGCCCGAAGAAGAGGATGAGGATCAGCGTTGTAACCCAGCCTGTGCGGGAAAAAAATGAGGGAGTTTCGTTCATAAGCGAGGACTTATTGTATCGTAAAAGTATGAGTGGAAATTTAATGAATTTGGGAGTCTTTATGTCTTCGCGGCTCATATTTTTCAGATACTCTCCTGTTCCACCTGATCTAGTTTCAAGTTTTCAATTTTGATGGTTGCCAAAAAATAATGGATGAGTAAAATTCTGCTCACGTTCATTCGCAGCGCAAAATTCAAAAACCCCGGAGGAAGTACATGTCTTTTTTCAAGAAAATAAAACAAGGTCTTGGTATTGGAACCGCCAAAGTTGAATTAATGGATGTTGAAACCTATTTTCCAAAGGATACCAAGGAAATTACAGGTACAGTCATTCTGACCGCCAAAAGCGAACAGAAGGTCAAATCTGTCAAAGTGAGTTTGGTGGAAAAGACCACCTCCACTTTCAACAATGAGACTCGTGAGCAGAGAAGAGAAATTGAGTCTACGGTTATTGCTCAAGGTTTTGACCTCAAGGCAGATGAGTCTCGCAAACTGCCCTTTGCCATGCCTGTAGATCTGGGTGGAAAATTGTCCGTTGATCTGTTTGGCGGAAAGCTGGAGATTTCTATTTCATCCGGGCCAAAACCTGTTTACGAGGTTGTTGCCACAGCAGACCTGGAAGGTGTAGCGCTCGACCCAACTGCCGGGAAGTTCATCAGCTTCACTTAAACGTTAGTAAGGATTCCACAAAAAAACAGACAGCCGCTTTATAAGGCGGCTGTCTGTTTTTTACTATTTCGGGTCAGGCGAAAATTCTGCTTCCAGTTTCCTACATGTATCTCCGCTGCATTTGTTTAGTTCCTTCAATGCATCAGAATAATATTTCAGAATGGCAGGGTCTGTACTGGGTGCAATATTTTCCAATTGATACGGGTCTTTCTGCAAATCGTAAAACTCTACAAAGTCTTCACTGTATTCGACATATAAGTACTGTAACGTGCGGAGGCCGTTATAGGTTGGGGTCGGGAATTTCTCATCACCAGTCCGGTATTCTTCAAGAAGATAGACCTGACGCCAGGATTCAGATGAAATAGGGCTGCCCTGCAAAAGGTCCACGAGAGAGCGTCCATCTACAAAAGCAGGCGGCTGCACGCCAGCCCATTCTGTAAATGTGGACGCGAGGTCTACATTCCCAGTCAAATACCCTGATATTATTTTATTCTCCGCAATGCCCGGCCCACGAATAATAAAAGGGACGGAGATATCTTCTTCAAACAGGTATTCTTTCCCGGAATATAAGCGATGCTGGCCCATGTGGAAGCCATTATCTGAAGTAAAGACGATGTATGTATTTTCAAGCTGACCGGTTTCATCCAATGTCTTGATCAATTCTGCGATCATTTCATCCACAGATTGCAAAGAGCGGACACGTTCACGATATAAGTTATCCATATCGAGAATTTGTTCATCGGTCAACAATGGATTCCCGCTTAAGCCCGGCCCTTTATCACTTACATCTGCCTCGTTAAATGATGGGGTTCGAGGGGCGGTCAGGTTGGGGAACAAGGTCGCATGGCGAAAAGCAGGAGTTGCCGGTTCGTGCGGGGCAAAGGGTACCAGATACAAAAAGAACGGAGTCTCCTCCTGATCTGCACGGATTATAAAATCTACTGCTTTGCGGCTCAAAACATCTGTAAAATAATTCTTTTCAGCTGGAGAATAGGTAACCAGAGTTCCATTTTCGTTCAACACATAATCATATCCATCATAGGCGTTTTTCTTTGCTGGGCTATACCATTCTGACCAACCCGGCGGAACATATTCTCTATTATCGGTGTACGGATAATTATTAAGATACTTCCCCATTAAGGCTGTTCTGTACCCAGCAGATTGCAGCCACACCGCTAAAGTAGACTCTTCTTCCTTGGACAGGTTAAATTTTTCAAACCCACCGTCTGGAGCATAATTATTGTAGACCCCGTGGTTGTGAGTATATTGTCCTCTCAATGTGGTTGCTCGTGACGGGCAGCAAACCGGACTTGTCACAAAATAGTCTTGCAGAGAAGTACCACGTGAGACGATCAAGTCCTGCAGGTTTTGCATGTAATTGATCGTGCCCAGCCTGCTATCCAGATCATCAGTCAAAATGAACAGAATGTTCGGGCGGTTTTCCATGGGCAGAACCACAGCTTTTGAGGCTGCATCCTGCGCACCGCAACTGGAAAGAACAAGACTCAACAAAGTCAGAATGGATAATATTTTAAAACGCAAAGATTTCATTCTTTATCAAACTTCCTTTTTATTTTTCAATTTCAATTCCAAGAATCCCCCATAGAAACGCCATCATTTTTTATATTTTGCCTCTCTGGCCTTCAAGACAGCATCCCGCACTTTCCCCAATCCGAACAGCCCCAAAACTGCAGAGACAAATATATTCATCCGTGCCAACGCGGTTGGCGGATGAAGCAAGAAGGCACGAAACCAGGCCAAAAGCGCTTTAGCAGGCTGGCCGCCATCCAGTAAATAACGGGCATCAACGCGGTTGGCAGAGGCACGTGCCCGGCGGTTTACTTTTGCCAGAGAAGAAGCAAGTTCATGATCCTGTGCGGCAACATCAAGAATGCGAAAGGCTTCACGCCCAAACTCGGCAGCTTTGGCGCGGTTCTTCGCTTCTGCATGGTACCGCGCCGCAGACCATATCTGGTTCACATGCAAGATCCGTCCATGCCGTGCAAGTTGAACCCAGAGTAAATGATCAAGTAGAAAGTGAAAATTGAGATTCAGCCCGCCCGTTTTTTTCAAGGCCGAGCGGCGCATAAAAACCGATGGCTGCCCAATGATCTGAAAACACAACAGGTCTTCGAGAGTCAACTGCCCATACGTTAATGTGTTGAAAGTTTTACCGTGCTCATCCACAGCAAGCATATCCCCATACACCAGCACAACATCTGGATTTTCTTCAAATATTTTTACAGCCGCGCTGACCGTCCCCGGCAAATAATAATCATCCGAATTGAGCCAGGCAATAATATCTCCGCTGGCACGGGCAAAGCCTTTGTTAATGGCCTCTGCCTGCCCGTTGTCTTTCTCTGAAACCCAATACGCAAATTTAGCTGCATATTTTTTTATGATGTCCACACTGCCATCGGTGGATGCGCCGTCAATGACAATGTACTCAATGTTTGGAAAATCCTGCTCCAAGACAGAGCAGATAGTCTGCTCTACATATGCGGCTTGATTGTACGAAGGGGTGATGATGGAAACGAGGGTCATAATATTGTGCAAAGCCGGAGTAGAACTGCACTGCTATCGCAAGTCATACAAAACATACCCATCACCTTCGGCGGCAATCGGGTAGGAATCCAAAATCTTTTTCAGGTCGGGCTGTTTATCCAATTGCCCAAATGCTGTCACCAAAAAATAATCCATGCCTTCGGTCAATTCGGCAAATTGTTCTGCATCATTTTTATCCGGGTTGCGTGCTTCACTCAACCCCGTTGCAAGCGGCCACAAGCTCACCTTGCGCCAGCCATACAACATCAAACGATAGCCATAATCATGAGTCAACGCCATTACATTCGCATTCGATGGAGTAACTTCGGCCACACTGCTCCAAAAAGCAGGTTCATGATGAAAATCTTCGGCGACTAAAACAGACCGCGCCACATAAGCCTGATACCCCATCACAGCAACAACCAAAGCGATGAAACCAACGCGTCCGACTCCGCCCTGGGCTGATACACTTTCAATAAGCGGATTCAATACGACAGCCAACCCCAGCGCAAGGATGGGGATGAGTTGAATATGGTAATAACTGTGCGTGTACATCTGAAAAGGCAGGGTGAGGCCATACAGCAGATAACCGATCCACAGGCTGATGAGCAGCCATCTCATACGCGGCGTTGCAATCAGCGCACCGGCAATACTCAGAAAGATGATCGTCTGCCCAAAGATGGTTCCGAGAAATGCAAGCCATTTGGTGTAAAAATCTGTGCTGGTAACAAGTTGGATGAGCGCCACGGTCCACGAGAAAAAATATTCAGTGGAGCGGCCCTGGTTCAGGAGCACATAAAAGGCAAGCGCAGGGACAACCATAATGACGGCCATCGTCCACACTTGTTTTGATTTCCAAAAATTTCTTCCGAGGGTAAAGAGCACCAATGCAATTGCGGCTGCCCCCACAAAGAAGGCAATGACGATCTTTACAAAAGTAGCCAAACCAAGGAATACACCTGCGAGAATGGCCCACTTCCAAACCTGTTCTTCTGACCAACGATACAGAAAATAGACGCCGATCACAAAAGCGGAGGTCATCAATGGGTCAGGTTGAAACGAACGGCTGGCTTGAACAGAGAACGGCAAAAAAAGGTAAAACGCCAGCGCGATCAACGCTGCCCAGGGAGAAGTGGCACGGCGCATGAGGTCAAATAATGCTACACCTGCCGCGAGCCAGAAAAACGTCTCCCAGATGCGTGCCACAGCGATGTTTTCACCTGTCAGAAGATAGGTATACGCCACAATAGACTCAATGACCGGCGGCTCGTACTTCCCAACCGAGCGGGCAAAGGATGCCGCCAGATCACGCTGCTCATCTGTAGCAGAGGGCAGAATGGAATAATAGATATCTCGCGCAACCAGAGAGTTGCGAAGCTGGCGCGAGGGGTGAAAGTCCAACGGGGGGTCGGTGATGTCGAGCAGGCGGAGGAATCCACCAACAGCGAGGAGAATGATGAAGGTGATGAACCAGTTACGAGATTGGGAAAGAGGCGTGTTTGTCATTTAGAAAAGCGAATTGTAGTCCACTTTGGGGAAGACGGTTAATTTCCCGCCGACGGTCGCATCCACGATCTCACGACCAGCCTTGCGATAGGCTTCTCGTGCCATGATGTAGCCAACCTCAGAGGTATCAAGATCGGGCAACTGCCATTTGACACCTTTGCCAAAGTAATTCGGCATGAAGTGATTGGGGTCATCGCCTTCGGAGACTACGGTTTTATTTGCATCCCCCTTCGATGCAAAATTGTGATCGACACCAATGAGGACAACTTTTTCAAAGCCCATGTGAAAAGCAATTTGGATCGCAAAGTTCGTCACAGTGGCGCCTTCCCAGACGCGGCCTGTTACATCGTCCGCCATGCGCGGCCCTGTGTAGGATGTGTAAACGAAGGTCGGAATTTTGCTGATGGGCAGCTGAGGCGAGAAGTGACGATGGGAACGCCATGCCAAAAAGGTGGGCATGGGGAGTGCGAGAATATCATCGGAAAATTGCTCAATGACAAGATCATTGATGGAACAAAAATACGTTGTGGTGAAACCAAGCTCAGGAAAAGCCATATAAAAACGATTCATACCAAATGTGAATTCGTTTTTTAGTTTAGTGAGGTCAGTCTGTTTAAGGCTGGGGCCGTTGCCAATAATAAAAGCGCGTTTGCCTTTGTGAATATCTTTTAGCGCAGCAAGGCGGCGAATGCTCTCACGCCTCCAGGGATGCAGATACGCGGCAGGCAATTGAGGCAAACGGCGAATGGCATCATTTGTATTGCGGGCAAAATTCCAAAGCGGGGCAGGGATAATGGATTTGATGGTTTGTTTCATGTTATTTGAAATAAATTTTCCTCAGAGAGATCAACATCAACAAGATGATGATATCAATGACAAAAGCTGTCAGATAAAGAAAGTCTGGAATGCCTGTGAACGACAAGGCGGCATTTAATATGACCACCACAAGCGCGAAAAAATATGTCCACGTTTCGGTTTGATCCAGAAGCCTGCCTCCGAAGAAAAGAGAGAGCACATTTACCAACAGGAAGAAGGCCACCAGCGCAACTGAAAAGCCCTGATTACCATCCACGATCATATTAGCGAGAGTAGTAAGCGACAGTGCCAACCAGAAAACAGCGTTCAGGTAAAAAAGCGCACGAATGATTCCGCCGCGCTGGGAAAAAACTATTTTTTTTCTCTCTTTTTTCATTCTGTGCTGAGCCTCGCGGTTGCGCCGCCATCCACGATCATTGCCTGCCCTGTCATGAAGGAAGAATGCTCGTTATCGGCGAGGAAATATATCGCTTGAGCGATCTCACCGGGCGTCCCCACCCGCCCATTGACTGTTTTGCGTGCAAGGTTATCGAGCCTTTCCTGCATATCTCCCTGCCCTACGTGCCCGCGCCCCAAACCGGCACGCAGCATGGGTGTATCCACTGCGCCGGGCAAAACAGCGTTAACGCGAATATTATCCACAGCGAATTCGATAGCCATGGCACGGGTCAATGCGAGCATACCGCCTTTGGAAGCGGCATACGCGGCAATATTGGCAGAAGTCTGCACAGCATGGACAGATGAGATGTTCACGATGGCGCCGCCGTTTCCTGCTTTGAGCAACGGGTAGGCAAGTTTGACACCAAGAAAGACAGAGCGCAAATTGGCAGCCATGACCGCATCCCACTCTTCCACAGTGGTTTGGATGAGCGGTTTGGCAACCTGCAAGGCGGCATTGTTCACCACGGCATCCAGTGAAGTTGTGAAGGCTTGCGCCTTTTCAAAGATGGCTTCCATATCTTCGGGACGAGACACATCCGCTTGAATGAAGAGGCCATTTTTAGGAAAGGTATCGCCAAACTCAGACCGGTCCACGCCAATGACGCGCCAGCCTTTTTCAGCAAAGAGGGCTACGGTTGCACGGCCAATTCCGCCTGCCGCGCCTGTGATGAGGATTGTTTTTGTCATAGGGTTCTCTTTTT
>CAZHOX010000002.1:3791-13732 GCA_964534345.1 uncultured Anaerolinea sp. | reverse complement strand
ATTCCGCCTGCCGCGCCTGTGATGAGGATTGTTTTTGTCATAGGGTTCTCTTTTTCTTGATACACAGAAAAAATTATTGGTTGTTCAAACGAAATACAAGGCAGCCATCTATTGTATTTTCAATATGATAGTTTTCAGAGACGAAGGAAAATATTTTTTCCATGCCGGGGTGAATGTACATCTTTCGTTTTACGCCAGGTGTGGAATATTGTTCTTGACGCGTGACAGGGTCAAGAGAAGGGATGGCATCCACACCTCTGGAACAATCCAAAATTAGCTCAGGGCGATTCGTGACCAGACCATCAATATACGTGGATTCAATTTCTTCAGTCAGAGAATCATCAATGAAGAGCGGGTAGTTTGTATATTTGACCGGCGAGGTTCGTTGGGAAACAAAATTGATACCGCGCTCAGGGTACCATGTCAACACCAGGTCGTTGGGTTGCGTATGTTCGCGAATATAAGCAGAAAGCGGGTCAATGTATTCCATTGCGCGGGCGGGATTAAATAACTGCCCAATCGTCTGCCCATATCTTGCTCCCGCAGAGGGAGATATGATAAACAACATCACGATCAGTGCGGCAGAAGCAAAAACGCCCCTACTTTCATTCCACCATTGCTGAGGCGGTGTCTTGAACGCAATCTGCCATAGCTCTGCAAACATAAAAGCACAATAGACCGCCACAGCCAGAGTCCAACTGATGTAATAATGTGTAAAACTTCTGCCTGAAAGATTACTCAACAGAACTTCAAGGGGAAACCAGAAAAGCAGATACACATCCAAAAGCGACAACTTCTTTTGCATAAAACGGATCACGGCACGAAGACTCAGGGCAATCCATCCCAACAAGGCCGTCCAACCATACCAGGACAAGCCATAACGCCCGAAGCCGCCGATGATCAGGTCTATCCATGTTCTATCTTTTGCCGCAGAATAAGAAAAGTTGAAAGTGACCGAGCCGTAGATCATATCGGCTGCGCCGCCGAGCAAAGCAAAATAACCCGTCCACAACAAAAGCGGAGCGGCGAACCCAGCCAGCGAAACAGCAATGATTCGCAGCGCCTCCATAAAATTGCGCTTGAAAACATAAAACAAAAAGACAGCGGCCAGTATCGCAAAGAACACACCAATGTTATTTGCGCGGAAGCTGAAACTCAAGCCAAACAACGCGCCGATCCAGAAATACTTCCAATCATTTCTTTCAGTATCCACCATGGAAAGGAAGAGGTATAGCCCAACTGCATTAAACAGCAGGGCAAATTCTTCTGTGTAATTGCCGTATCCCAAAGCCACACGCAAGCCGAGGCCCGCCATTGTCGTGCCAAACAATGCGGCGCCCATTCCCCATCTCTTCGATAGAATGCGGTACAGAATCAGCAATGTCCCAAAGATGCACAGAAACTCTACCGCCCACACTCCCCAACGCGAGCCGCCCCCAAGCCACAATCCCAGCGCATTGATGTAAAAGATCGCAGGGCCTTTGTTATCCCAAACATCAAGGTAGGGGATCTTTCCAGCCAATACCTGCTGCCCGGCATACAAAAAGAAACCGCCATCCCGTGAGGGCTTGTCAAACATTGGGTTCCCCAGGTCAAGTACAACCGCAGTTAAGAGAAACAAAAAAATATATGGAATCGCGGAACGGATTTTAGCTATCATCCCTCAACCCTTTTGCATCGATGCCCAATCCTTCAAGCAAATTCTTGATCGTATTCCAATGGATACGCTCCCATGCCGTTGGGCTGGAATTGGAATTATGCGGAGCCAGCATGACGTTATCCATCTTCAACAATGGACTATCCTTCGGAAGCGGCTCGAACTCGAATACATCCAATGCCGCGCCTCCCACCTGACCTGAGCTGAGTGCTGCGACGAGAGCAGTTTCCTCCACGATAGGCCCGCGGGCGGTGTTGATGAGAATGGCAGATGACTTCATCTTTGAAAGAGTATCCGCATTGATGAGGTGATACGAGGTGGGGTTGAGATCGCAATTCACTGAAACAAAATCTGAATTCGATAATAGATATTCGAGGTTCGTCATTTCAATTCCCGACTCGCTGACAAAGACATGGTCAATATCCACAATATCTGTGCCGAGGACTTTCATACCAAATGCTTTTGCACGGCGAGTAACTGCCTTGCCGATATTGCCAATGCCAATAATGCCGAGGGTACATTCGCTCAATGTTTTTCCTGGAATCTTTTCCCATTCGCCGCGTTTCATGGCGGCATCCATCCACGGGCCTCTGCGGGCAAAGGCAAGCATGTAGCCGAGGACTGTGTCCGCGACGGGGGTGGTGAAGGCATTTGGCGTTCGGGAGAGAATGATATTTAAGCGGGAACAACTCCCAGCGTCGATCGAATCGACACCCGTCCCCCATTTGGAGATGACTTTCAGGCGCGGGGAGCAGGCGTCCAACACGCGCGCGGTGTAGCGGTCATCCCCGCAAATAGCCCCATCAAATTGGCCTGCATACTTGAGCAGATCAGCCTCTTCCATGCGTTCTTCCACGTCAGGGACAATGAGGTCAACTCCATATTTTGCAAAGACAGGTTTGAAACGATCCAAAAACGGGATCATGTAGGGGGCGGTCATCAAAACAGTTGGCATTTATTTTTCTCGCTGGAATGGGAATAATTTAACAAAGATAATTGTAACATTGACAAAGCAGATAAAAAGCAGGGCGTTTTACCGGCCCAGCTTATACACTTCCACACTATCGGATGTGTAGATCGAAGTGTATTTCTTGTCGTCGTCAAAAGATCGAGCTAGAGAATCGGCGGCATCATATTTTGTGATGACAACATATTGATATTCCAAATTCGTTCTGGCAGACCACTCCTCCACGCAAGATGCCGATTCACATTTTTGCAAGCTGGAGAGTTCCACATAACGATTGTAAAAATCTGCGCCAAGCAGCCATTCATTTCCCTGTATGGTAGATTGGCTGCGGCGCGCGGTCAACGCTGGGAACCATTCCACAAAGGGGTCGATCTCTGGAGATTGTGAACTGGTCAAAGGCAGGAAAACCCCATCACTTGGAGTGTTTTCCTTTATCCAAGCCATTGCTTGTATTTCGGCTGGCCGAAGCGAAGTATTCACAAGCCTAAATCCATACAAGCCAGATTCAATGAACAAATAAATTAACACAACAAAGACGATGCCATTAAATATATTGCTTTTATATAACTCATTCAAGGTTGATGTTGGCTGGCGTTGACTTACCCTGCTTATCAGGTCTGGTATTCCTTCTGCAACTGCCAATGCAACCAGCATGGTCATCGGATAATACGCAACACTTGGCGCGTTACGCGGGTCAACCAGATAGGGAAGAATTACCCACAGGATAATAAAATATTTCCTTTTCATTACCCCATATGAAATTCCTATCACTCTCAAAAGCGGCAAAATGGGCAGGGAACCTTCATAGCCAAAAACTGCGCCATACAAAGCGCTCCACAGCGGAGTGCCATAATACCCCGTTTGCACAGCGGACAAAAACGGCGCAAGTCCGTGATATGACAGAATCGTCCCCCACCAGGGAGAGGTAAAGAGCAATGTACCGCCACCCACTATCAATGCATCACGAAACGATACGAAAGAACGCCCATAAAACAACCACAACAATATACACGCGGCGGCTGTTTGCAGAATCGCCTCTGGATGACTGAGAACTGCCAGCCCGCAAAAAAGAATGGACAAGCCGATATAGATTCGACCCATCCCCTGAAAAAGACGATAGACAGCAAATACTGAAAGCAGCAAAAACAAAGAGCCAAAGCTGCGAGTCAAACCACCGCCCATCACGAACCAGCCAAATGTGCCGGGAGTCACAGCATAAAAAGCGGATGCCAGCGCACCCAATGGTTTGGATTTAAGCAACCCAGATGAAAGGAGATAAAAAGTCAGAATGGAAAGTGAATTCACCAATGGAGGCAGCCAGCGCAACAGATCCAGTTCGGGAATATGCAGAATATCCGAAAGCAGCCTGGCAAGATAAAAGCCAAACGGCGGGTACGCATACGGGATTTGAAGGTGGTTGTAGGAAGTAAACTGTGGAAGCGTGTAATGGCTTTTGCTGAGGTCTTCGATCATACTCAGAAACATACCGCCATCATTGGGAGGGAAACCTGCCTGCACGCCGGGGAAGAAGCGGACAAGAATGCCGAAGACAAGAGCGATCCCAACCAGCAGGATCATCCATTCATTGAGTGAAAGTGACTTTTTTTCTTTCGTCTGATTCATTTTGTCCTTAATTAGAGAGTGTTTCTTAAGTCCAATTCACCACAGACACTTGCGCGGCGCGCCAGTGCAGGCGTAAACACAGATAAAAAGGATGTAAGAGCGTTTTTGAGGCTGTTTTTATCAAGAACCTGTGTTTATCTGCGTTCATCTGTGGTTAAAAATTCTTTAAGAAACAGTCTCTTATGAAAAATTGGAAACAGGTGAAAATAAAAAGCTCAAATATTATGGCTGCCAGTTACAAAAAGACACCCCGCCCTAAAAAAGGCGAGGTGTAAACAGCCTGGTCTATTGATCACTGCCCACAATAATTAGGTTCCGGAGAAAAATCGTACAAGTTGGGGACAGGTGAGAAATAGCTTTGATCTTCCAATATCTCATACTTACCGCCAAAGTAAGTATTGAAAATCAAGCGGAAGGTGTTGACGGGGGAAACGGTTGGGTACAACACATCTTCATGGCCGGGGAAGTAATAGGCATTGAAAATCCACATGCGCAGGTTCTTTGGCTGCATCCATGCGCCGTGATCGCCTTGAATGACGATGATGGGCGGCGTTTCAGACTCGGCAAGGATCGTATCAATTGCGGTTAATACCTTTTTATTCAAATATGTCATTTGCCCAATATAGCCCTTTTGATAATTATCATAAGGATACTCGCGCTGCTCATTCCAAAAATCAGGCGGGTAATTGGGGTTGCCTTCGGCATCGAACACAAAGGGCGGATGAGGCGAGATCAAATGGATGTACGAAAACTGAGGGCCGGGCATGTTGGCAAGCTCATCCATGCTATCGAAGACATTATTAAAACGGTCACGGAAACTTTGCCCCATTACGGCATCAGGGTCAACCCAGCCCCAGTCCTGCGCATATTTGGCAAGCGTAGTTCGCAAGAAGAGACCTTCAAATTCCGTGAGACCTGAGGTGAACGGAGGAGGTGTCATAAAATGGTCTGCATCGCTCAACTCGTTCCAGGCAAAACCCGTGGCAAAATTGACCGTCTCATAGCCCATGATCTCAAAGTTGTGACGTACGGCGCTATGCTTGAGCGAGTTCCACAACGTCCGCCGCGCGGTACTTTCGGGCTTGAATTCATCGTCCAATTCAGGGAGGTACATCATGTTCAAAGAAGAGGCGAGTGAAATCTCAGTCCGCACATAATTGCTTTGACTGCATTTGCCCACATAAAAACCGCGATCTTGAAGAGCTTTTATAAATTCTGAATTATCGTAGTCGTACACTTCCCTGAGGAAATCCTCGCGGGCATACGAATCGAGAATGATGTAATACACATCTGGCGGATTCTGCGGCATGGTCAGGTCATCTTCAATGGGAGCGTGGTCTGCCCCCAAAGCGCTGACGCCCTGCGGCTCGCTTTCCAAAATGATCTGCCCTACAGCCATGACCAGCAAAGTGAGCGCAATTGTGTTGAATGTAGAAGCTGCTCCGGCAAATGTGGATTTTGAACGCACGATCCAAAAGAGTGCGGCAACAAATAACACGATCCATACAGCGCCAAGCCAGCTTGTGTAGCTAAAATCGGGGTATTTTGTATCAAGGGCAATGTAAATATGCCCAAAGGAAAAGAACAGCACCAGCCACAAGGAGGTCAGTATTGCGGCTTTGTGTACCTGACGTAAAAATAACCAGACCAGCGCATACAACACGGCACCGAATAAAATGGATACCAGCAGGGAACGCGCCCCGGCCGAATTTTGCACCTGTCCTACATTGGCAGAAATCAGCGCCACAACAGGGTAGGCGCTGATCGCAAGCGGATACCAGGGTTTGGAAAACCAGTTCGCAACAATAAGATAGATATTTTTCAAATTCATTTTTCTCTTCTCTTCATTAAAAAGTCTGTAATTTCAAAATCCAATTCTTCGTCAATGTCCCAGGCTTCGTCAGCGTCGATCTCGAACATGAGCGGCTTATCCCCAATGCGGTGACGTTTGCGCGCCAGATTCTCGCGTGTGAAAAGATACAGGCAGGAATTTTCTTCGTACACGGGCGGCAGGTCTTGAGTCTGAATCAACTCCAGCGGGTTGTGGTTGATGGCGCGTCCGTCTTGGAAATACAGGCGCGTTTGCAAGCGGGTGACTGAAAACAGAGAATCATATTTGGGATAGTCGGCAAAAAACTTTTGAATGCCTTGCGAGATGGTCTGCGCTTTCAACAACGGATTTGTTGAATGGGTTTGCAAATAAAACTCTGCATCCACCTGCGCGGTGTCGTGCAGGAGAATGTCGTTCATAGGAACATCGTCAGCGCGGAGATGCTCGGGGCGTTGAATCAGCTTCACGGTAGGAAAGAGGCGGCGCACTCCATCCATCACAGGCTCGGAGTCGGTATCCACCATCACCGTGTCAATTTCCGGCACGGCGAGCAGCGTCTCGATGATGTGTTGAAAGAGGGGTTTACCCGCAAGCGGGCGATAATTTTTGCCAGGCACACGCTGGCTGTGGTGGCGCATGGGAACAAGGGCGGCTAGTTTCATGGCCCCTATTTTATCCCCATAATGGGCAGTCCGTCTTACAACTTCAAAGACATTTGCCACTGCGAGAGGGTCTCGCGTGTCATACCAACTTGTTCAAAGATGACGCCCATCTCTTCGGGAAAGATCGGGGAAACGTGCCAGACCTTATTGGGGAATCGCGCAAAGAGCGCGCGCATCAGGACTGCGCTGAGGCCTGCTCCACGGGAACGGGTTTTTACCAACACGGACGAAATAGACACATCCGCGGCTTCGGGGTTGCTGATAAGGCAATAGGCATCGTTCAGACGATAGGCACGGGAAGGCGGCGTGTGGCCTGCAATGGTTGTGCCCGAAAGCTGCCAGGGCAGGTTCGGAAGGCCATGATATGCAACCACTCGCGCCAGTTCGCGGATGTCGATCTCTTGCAGTTCGTCTTGTGCGTTTGCGCCGCCATCTTCGGTAACTTGTGGGTTTTCGAGTTTGTACCCCACCAGCCTGCGGACTTTTGTGAAGCCAACCTTCTCGTACAACTTCACGCCTGCCGTGTTTTGTTCAATGACTTCCAGAAGCATTTCTTTTTCGCCGCGTGTTTGTGCTTCTGCGATAAGCTGGCCCATTGCCCATGTGCCTGTGCCGCCATTCCGAGCATTGGACACGATGCCCATTGCCGCGAGTCGGCTCGTCCAACCGCGGCGTGCGATGAGCGCCAAACCAGATGGTTCACCGTCTTTCAAAATTACACGGCTGGAGGTGAGGTCAACCCCATCGCGGCGGAGCATGGTGAGCAGGATGATATCCGTGATATTAACGGGGACAAAGTAGCCTTCAAAACTGCGCGTCATTAGATCCGCGAGTTGGGTAATGGTGAATTCGTTAGCAGGCTTGAGGGAGAGAGTGGGTGAGGGCATAAGGGAATGGGAAATGGCGAATAGGGAATGGGGTTAGGGTTCTTCGGTCAGATAGTTTGTAATATCTTCTTTGACGACATAATTTGCGCCGGGTTCTTTTTCGCCGCGTTTGGAGCGTTTTAAGTAAGCGATATAGCCATTGATAATTCGAATCAATTCCTCAATTTGTGATTTCAGTTGAGTGAACAAGTCATCAGAAATGTAATTTAAGTCATGGGCAAGGAGAAGGTGAGTGTATGTCTCTGTTAGCGATCCGCGAGCAATGTAACAAAAACGGACATTATCCTGATAATAAAACCGTCCATGTCCTTCGGCAAGGTTTGCAGAGACACTTTGAGCAGAACGACGAATTTGCTGATTGAGGTGCCATTTTTCTTCGGCAGGCAATGACGGCAGGACTTCTTTATAGACCAGAAGGACAAATATCCTTGCCTTCTTCCAAGCCTCTAACGTCTCCAACCCTTGAATATTATCACCACTCATCCATACTCCTATTTCCTAGTCACTACTCCCCATCATTATACCGAATCGGCTCCACATCCCTTTTTCTTTCATCTTTCTTCTTTCGTTCGCGCGCATAATAAAACGTCTCACGCAGTTGCGGGGTGATGAGGCTTGTTTCGCGATGTCCCATGCGGGTGCCATGAAATTGGGCAAAGCGAAACCAAAAGATGGAAGAAATATTTTTAAGTAGTACACCCTCACGGGCTGCGTGCCAGAGGTCGCTCAGAATATTAGTCGTGGTCAGGCGCAGGAAATCATAAAAATTGAAATGAGCTTCGGGGTAAATTTTCCGAAGCGCCATGGCTTCACGGCGGTAGCGGTTGTACACGCCATGCGGCGTTTCGTTGTGGATGTGGATGATCTCCGCTTCTGCGGCGTAGGCAATTTTATGTCCTTGCGCCTTTGCCCACTTTGCCCACTCCAAGTCTTCCAGCCCGGTCAGCGTTTCATCATAGGGATGCTGCTCCCACAAACTCTTGCGGATGGCCGCGTTGGCATTGTTGCAAAAAGCGGTTGCTTGATCTGCACTACTCGCATCGGGATACCACTGATGAAATATTTGATGCTCGGAATATTTCGAACCTTCGTACCCGCGCTGCTTGCCGTACGTAAGACCAACCTGCTCCTCTTGAAATGGACGCAGCAGAGTCTCCAGCCAATCGGGATAGACGGGATAGACATGTGCGCTAGCCATGACAATGAACTCACGCTTCGCTGCTTTAATCCCATAGTTGAGCGAACGCCCAAACGTAAACTCCGCTGACGGGATTCTGACCACCCGCGCGCCATACGATTCGGCAATGGATACGGTTGAGTCTGTGGAACCCGAGTCTACGAGAATCACGTCTACATCTTTGACGGTCTGCTGTTTGATTCCTTCGAGCAGGCGACCAATATATTTTTCTTCGTTATAAGCGCGGATGATGAGAGAAATCATTGGTAATTGGTAATTGGTAATTACAATTTACCAATTACTGTCCTTCTCATATCCCAACTTAATCAGCAGATCACCTGCCACTTCTTTGAATATCTTTTTATGTTCTTCGGTGAAGTGTTTTTTCCATTCACCAGTTTTGCCGGAGCGGAAGGTCGGGGACTTTTTCGGGTTGATGGATGTTTCGAGGGAGTCCAGAATCAGTTGTCGGGTAGAAGGAGGCGCTATGCGGTTGAGGAGGTGATCCATGATGGAGGTGAGAGTCGCGGCGCGGTCGTGAATCAAATCTTCAAAATGAATTGTCAAAACTTCGGGACGGTTCAACCAATCGAGATATGGCTCGAAGCGGTCGGCGATATTGGAGAATTCGATATTTGAATCGGGGCGTCCTAAAATACTGACCTTTAATCGTGCATCAAAATCGGGAAGCGATTGATAATAATCGTGATGAACATGCCGCGCTTCCATGTCGGTAACATAAAAAACGTGCGAGACGACCACATCACGCGGGTCGCGGAAGATGAAGTATGGCGCGAACTTCGGCGAAGTGACGCGGGCAACGGCTTCGGGACGAGCAAAGAGATGCGCGGAGGCGACATCGGCAGGGCGAAGCGAATCTAGCCAGGCAAGGGCTTTTTCAGGCTCGCGTTTTTTTCCGCTTTCGCCTTCGTACTCGGCATAAAAAGAATGCACGCGTTTGGCATACGGCGCAACATTGGAGAAGCCAAGCAAAATTTGGTCGAGCAGATGCGTGCCGCTTTTCGGGAAGGAAATGCCAAGCAAAACGGGCAGGCTTGCAGGCTGAGATGCAAAACGGACACGCTGTGCAATTTTTTCAGTTTGATAGATAATGGAGCGGAGGGAAGATTTCAAAGC
>CAZHOX010000002.1:0-3691 GCA_964534345.1 uncultured Anaerolinea sp. | reverse complement strand
GCTGTGCAATTTTTTCAGTTTGATAGATAATGGAGCGGAGGGAAGATTTCAAAGCCATGCAAGTATTTTACTGCAAGGCGTGCCGTTTCCATGCCAACAGGGTTTTATATTCCATGAAACTGACCATTTTCAACACCCCCATCATCAGTCCGATTCTTCGTTTTTTGAGCAATTCGATCATGCGCCTGGCTGGCTGGCGCGTAGAAGGGACCTTGCCAGACCTGCCCAAGTACATCATCATTGGCGCGCCTCACACCTCAAACTGGGATTTTCTCCTGTTTCTGGGGGTGATCTTCCGCCTGAAAGCGGATGTTCGCTACATGGGCAAGGCAGAACTGTTCCGCAACCCGTTTGGCTGGTTCTTCTACTGGTGCGGCGGCATTCCAGTGGATCGGAAAAAGTCCACGGGGTTGGTGGAGCAAATGGTGGAGGCTTGCAACAAGTCGGAGAGGTTCGTTCTGACCATTGCACCGGAAGGGACTCGTCATTACGTCAGCGAGTGGAAGATGGGCTTTTATCACATCGCCAAAACAGCAGGGATTCCGCTGGCGATGGCAATTGTGGATGGCAAACGAAAATCCATGGTCGTGGGTCAGGTATATCATCTCACGAATGATATGGAAGCCGACCTCAAAGCGATCAAAGGCTTTTTCGAGGGAAAAGTAGGAGTCAACCCAAGAAAAAAATATATTACTCTAAAAGAGTAAACAACTTGTACAAATAATACAATTTCATACCAATTCACTTATCACCGTAATGGGGTACTTGCTTTTGAAAGGGGGAGTCTATAAAATAAATACTAACATTAGCGTATAAAAAACTTATATCTACTTTTAACTTCGTTCCGTTTTTATTGGTCTTATTCAGGAGGAAGAAAAAATGAGAGACGCAGAAAGCAAGTTGAAAAACAGTACAGGATTCAGGGTAATTGTAAAGTTGCTTTTTGCCTTTAACTGCGTACGGTCTGTTCTACATATTTTCCTTTTTCTCACATCCTCTTCAAAATCCATCATTGAAAAAGATATCAACACATGGATAGAGAAGGAACATGAGGAATTGCACGAACAGCGCCTGCCATTTTGGCAACAATTGGTTTGGCTGCTCTGGAAACACGAAGCCTACCGAAATTTATTTTATTACCGCATCAAGAGAGATTACCGGTTATTTAGCAGGGTATTGGTTGAAATAGCAGCATTGATATACCGGCCAAGAAACACATTGTTCATCAGAGCTGATACGATAGGCGAAGGGCTTTTTATTCAACATGGATACAGCACAGGTATCGGAGGGCGCAGCATTGGGAAAAATTGCTGGATCAACCAGATGGTTGTCATTGGCTTTTCTGATACAGGAAAATCCCCAATCATAGGAGATAATGTTCACATTGCAGCCGGCGCAAAAGTGCTTGGCGATGTAACCATTGGAGATAACTCGATCGTTGGGGCTAATGCTGTAGTTGTAAAAAATGTTCCACCGAACTGCACAGTAGTTGGTGTCCCTGCCTATATCATCAAGCGAGACGGGAAAAAAGTGAGAGAGCCTCTCTAACAAAATCTATAGATAAAGAAAGAATACACCTGCATGATCATCGACAGAATCGAAAACGCTGCGTTGTACTACCCGATCCACCCCAGGTTTGAGCGTGCATTTAAGCATATTCACCAGATAGATATTGAGACCATTCCTCACGGAAGATATGAACTCGACGGCGAAAGCATGTACGTTCTTGTTCAAGAGTACAACACCAAACTAAAAGAAGAAGGAAAATGGGAAGCACACCGCCGCTACATTGACCTGCAATATGTGGTGCGCGGCGCAGAGAGCATGGGCCATGCCAACATCCATCACTTGCAGCAAGGCGAATATGATGCAAGCAAAGATTTTCTACCCCTTTTTGGAGAAGGGGATTGGCTCAAACTAAAAAGCGGCTGCTTTGTTCTTCTCTTTCCCGAAGATGCACACATGCCAAGCATGGCAATTGGAAACACCCCAGAGCCAGCGAAGAAAATAGTCATCAAAATAGCAGTGGAATAAAAAGAGCGCAGGGTATGCCTGCGCTCTTGGCTTTTAAGGATCAACCTTTCAAAAGGAAATCACCTTTCTCCAAAACTCCTTCACGGATCACCTGCAACGACTCGGCTGTTATCAGTTTATCCAGCGCAAATGATTTCAACTTCGTCTGCGTAGTTCTCACAGACGGCTCAAGAAACTCTCCAAATGGCAGAGACGTTTTATACAACTGGTAATACAAGAACTTGCGCGCATTGGCCATGAATTCAGCAGGCACATCAATCGCATCTGCATCCAAAAACTCTTTCATCTTTTTTCTGACATCATCTACAGTTTGCGGGAAGAAAACCGTCGGGTATTGTGTAAATCTTGCTTTGCCCGCGCACAAAACCGCCGCCCCCATAATGGCTGCTTCCAAACCGATCGTGGAATTGTAGATCATGACGAATTTGGATTTTTGAATCAACTCGTAGGAACTCAACACCTCACGCGGACTCACGAAAATGATATTCGCTTCTTTCTCTACCTGATGGCTGGTTGCCCACCCCTCAACAGTTTCGCGGCTGGATTTTCTCACCCGCGTTTCGTCTGGGTGTGCGCGAATGACAAATAAGGTATCGCGGTTCTCTCGGGCGATCTCCAAGACCATATCCAGCCAATCGAACATATCTTCAAATACGGTGTTGGCGTGTGGCTGGCTGGTATCGAAGATAACATTGGTAAAGACGGGTACGATCTGCTTGAATCCCGCCGCCTTCTTCAAGAACTCTTCATCCAAGCCTTTCATATCCGCCCAGAATTTGATGCCCGCCATCGTAAAATCTCCGTTGAAGCGTTTGGCAAGATAAGCATCGAGTTTGGCATTCTGTTCATTGTTCAACTCAAATTCATTGGGAATATGAATCGGGTAGGCCGTCGCTTCGCCTTCGGTGAAATAGGCAGTCGCAGGCTGAAGCCCCACTTCATGCGTGATGACGCGAAGTCCGCGCTTTTGGGCCACGTAACGCGCAGTCGCTTCGGGGAAGAACTGCCCATTGAAAACCACCACAGCCCGAGGCTGAGTCTGATCGAGCAGGGCATCAAACTTCCGCGCCACATTCCACGCAGAGAGGATATATTCCCGCAAAAGATAGCGAGTCGATTCATCATCAGTAAGGTGGTGAATGCGAAGAACCCAGCGCAGGCCTGGCAGGCACAGTGAGCCAAGAGGGATATCTTGAAAATAGAAAGTGGAAAGTGCTTCAATGGAGAGATCGGAGATTTGAGATTCGAGTTCGGGGTCACGCTGAAAATCGAACCAATTCACGGCTGAGGTTTGAACGTTTGAACGTTCGAATGTTTCAACGTTTTTATACAACGCCCTGCTTTGCATCACACACGATTTACAAGGCATTTCCTTTTGCGGGTTATCGCGGTTTGTTCCGAGCACGCACTTACTCAAACCTGAGTTGCACGCAAAATAAACCACAGGAATTCCCTGCAAGCGGAACGACCATGAGGTCAGCAAATGAAAGCCGCTGTTCCACGAGAGATCGTCAATGCCAGAGGATGCTTTGAAGAAAATCACAGGCGCGCCATTTGGTTGTGGCTCTTTACGAGCTACCTCCCGCGCTACAGATGCGATCTTGAGATTATTAAGTCTGCGGACAAGTCCGCGTTTGATACGTTGAGTGAAGAATTC
>CAZHOX010000001.1:53908-64252 GCA_964534345.1 uncultured Anaerolinea sp. | reverse complement strand
CTATCCATTGTAACGGAATAATTTTCGTTCAAGAACGCGCGCAGTTCGGGGAAGTCGCGGGAGGTGTCTTCGCCGGAGACCCAAGGCTTATCTATGGCAGTGACTTCGACGATATAGCGAGGGGATGCAGATTGCAATTGATTCATAAAGTCCATGCGCAGGGATTGGATATATGGGTTGGAGATGTGATGATAGAAATAAAAATCGAAGACATACGGCGTGGCAATCGGCGCGCGGGTTTCGAGCATGGCAAGCAGCGTGCCGCCTGTCCAATCCAACGGCTGGACGGTTTCGCCTGCTTCGAGATTCTTTTCAAGGAAGCGGGCGATCTCTTCCGCGCGGTCGGTGGATGTGGCGATGGGGTGGCCTTGAATTTGGCGGAGGAAGGTGGTTGAGGGGCGGACGGTTAAAAGGATTGTTATAAGAAGGACTGATAAAGAAAGAGGAAAGAGGAAAGAAGTGGAAAGTGATGAGTGGAAAGTGGTGAGCGTTAACGATGCAACGAGAATGATTATATAAACGAATGGGATGTAATGATAAGGAAAGAATTGACCAGAGAGAGCGGGATAGATGGCGTAACAGAGTGCAAGGCTGGCGAGTAAATACGTTTGACGATTGCGATTGAGGTACAGGCCAAATGCGGCGGGGATGAGCCAAAGTCCGCTTCCACCTAGACGCCAAACCTGATTCAACAAAAAGGAGATTCGCTCGGCTGTGGGTGTGATCTCCATTTGACCGTTGATCTGCGAATAGAGCGGCCAGTAGTTGAGGGCGATGGTAATGAAAGGGAATAGGGAATTGGTAATCGTCAAGTAAAGAATGACAAGTGAAACAGGGATCGCGAAGCCGATGGCGGCGGGGAGGAGACTCGTCCATGCGGCTTTTGGCAGAGTCATGTTGGGGCGTTGGCGAATGTCTGCAATGTCAAAGAGCAGGTATGGCAGGAGTCCGAGCGCGGCGTGGGGTTTGATGACTGCCGATAGACCAAAGAGAATGCCGAGGCTGAGACGATGTTTGGGAGTCAGAGAGTCCCGCATCCCTATTAAGAGAGAGAGAGCAATGAAGACAAGCAAGAGATATTCGCGCTGCAGCGAGAGGGATGGCCCGCCTTGCAGATATTTGAGGCCGAAGAGAATGCCTGCGGCGAGTGCGGGCATCTTGCCAAAGCGGCGCATGGCTTGAAAGGTGATGAAGATGAGCGCAGCGAGGATGAGCAGATCAAGGATGCGAATGCGAAATGGGCCGAAGCCGCTAAGAAGGCCGAGGGCATAATAGGCAATGTAACTGCCCGGCATTTGAAAGTCGAAGATGTCGCGGTAGGGGATGCGGCCTTCGCTTTGCATGAGGAAGGCTTCGTAGAAGAGCGGCGCTTCGTCGTGGGCGATGGGCCAGCGAAGGGAATACGCCGCTTGTGCAACAAGGAGTGCTGCGAGTAAAACAAGAATGACTTGAGTTGTACGTCGCATTATTTATAAATGACTTGAAATCGTTCGCAAACAAGCGGCATCGTTTCGCTAAATTGTTTGCCAATTTTGGGAAGGACGCGTGAAAAGTAAGTTGTATGAGCTTCGCGCCAATACCGCAGGGTACGGTCTCCTTCACCTTCAGAATGAGCAAAGTCTTCAGACACTTCATCGAATCGGCGCTGAGTGACTTCGGTGGTTTCGATGATGCAGATCGGTTTCCCTATTCCATCCAACACTATGGTGATCAGACCGATTTCAGGAATCGGGTTTCCCTCTGCTTGCCACTCCCACAGAGAAGAACACGTGCCTGTTTTAATTCCACTCGCAACCAATGCGCCGAGTTCATCGGCAAGTTCGGGATGGTCGCCAAAACCTTCAGCGACATACGTTCTTCCGCGATAAGGCGAATCAGAAGGAAGAGTTACAAGAAAGGAATCCCAATACTGCTCAATCTGTGCCTCATCCATTTTGAACAAACTCTCCACCGCTGATCTGCTGTTCGACCAAAACTCGTTTGGATGTGAACTCAAATACAGCTTCCACTCGTTGAAAACAGCGGTTCTCCCCCATCAATACCTTGCGGACTCGGTACATCTCGCCGCCGTTCTCATCGTATTCCACGCTCAGGTCATTGTCCAAATCAATGCGGCCTTCGATCAATTCACCGCAACGTTTGCATTTGACCTTAAACGTGTAATAGCGTTTTTCAGGTTTGGGAGAAGAAGAGCCGCCAAAGAGTTTTTGTAGAAAGTTCATGGGAATCCTTTATTGGACGGTAGACCATAGACCGTGGACCGTTTTTACGGTCTGCCGTTCACCGTCCACGGTCTAATCAAAACGTCCACTTCTTCAACACATCCATTGCTTTGTAATGGGTCAAATCCAACTGCAACGGTGTGATGGATACGTATCCCTGCGCGAGTGTGCCGAAATCTGTACCATCTTCTGCAACACCTGTCGGCGCTTCGCCACCGATCCAGTAATATGGTTTACCGCGCGGGTCGGTACGTACATCCAACGCATCGCGATACACGCGCAGTCCCTGTCGCGTGACCATAAATCCCTTGAGTTCATTCTCTTTCAAATACGGCACATTCACATTCAAAACCACACCTTCGGGCAAACCATCCGCGATCACTTGCTCTACCACACGCCGCGCCACCGAGGCAGCACAGGAATAATCCAACAAGCCTTTGAAACCTTCAGGTGAATCAAGCGAAACAGCAATCCCTTTCACACCCGCGATCACGGCTTCCATCGCCGCAGTCACCGTCCCCGAATAGGTCACATCATGTCCGATGTTCGCATTGGGGTTGATGCCCGAAACCACCAGGTCAATTTGTTCTTCGATCAATCCGAGCAAAGGCAAAGCCACACAATCCGAAGGCGCACCGTCCGAAGCAAAAGCTGATGTCCCATCCGCGAGCGTCGTCTCCTTCACCCGCAGCGGACGTTCCATCGTCTTCACATGCCCCGAAGCCGACCAATTCTTATCGGGCGCGAACACCGTCACCTTGCCAAGTTTGCGCATCTCCTGCGCCAGAGCCAACAGCCCAGGCGCTTGCACGCCGTCATCATTCGTTACAAGAATATGCATGATTTGATTTCCGATTTCTGATTTACGATTTTGGATTGATTATAACGCGATGAAAGATTCCAAATCTCAATCCCCCGCTTCTTTCTTAATCTGAAACCTGTTCGGCCACCCCATGCATTTTCCCACTCTGAAATAAAAAGCCCGCAAGTTTTGCTTGCGGACTCCATTTCCAATTACGGCAACAACATCACCAGCAAAGTCAGAACCGCCGCAACCAAAGTTGACTTCCCCAACACCTTCAATGCCTGCCGCCTGACCTGCTTCAACTCACTTTGATCTTCGATGTCTTCCATTCTATTTGTTGTAAGCCGTGAACCACGGCTCGCGAGGGCCACTCAGGTCTTATCCCGCCACTGAAAGAATCCAGCCGCCGCCGCTCCGAACATGAAGAACAAAGGCAGCCGCCAAACCTTATCCACACCAAGGAGGAGCAGAACAGCAAGGATCACAAGGCTGATGGTAAATTGAACAATGCCAAATTGCAGTCTCTTCTTCCTCTCCTTTGGGCTGATATTGGCAATACACACCTCATATACTCCTTCATCCTCCGGCCCAGAAAATGAATCCTCTCCAATATGTGGATCAGAAAATTTCACATGTACTCCTGCAACCATCTGCTCACCTTTTCCTTTTTAAGTCTAAACAACAGGATAATGACGTTCTTAATACTATTTTTCATACAAAAACCCGCATAGAACTTATAAAAACTTGTCCGTTACCTTTGTTTGTGCTAGACTCGGTTAGATTGTTGAGGTGACCATGGCAGAAAAAATCCTAATCATTGATGACGATGTAGACACACTACGGCTTGTTGGGCTCATGCTGCAACGACAGGGCTATCACATTAGCGCGGCATCGAACGGCTCTCAGGGGCTTGCAAAAGCGCTCGAAGAACGCCCCGACCTGATCCTTCTTGATGTCATGATGCCAGATATGGATGGCTATGAAGTAACACGTCGCTTGCGCAAAAACCCTGCTACGGTTTCAATTCCCATCTTAATGTTTACCGCAAAAACCCAACTGGACGACAAAGTAACAGGCTTCGAAGTGGGCGCAGATGATTACCTTACCAAACCCACTCACCCCACAGAGTTACAGGCGCATGTAAAAGCTCTGTTAGCCCGCGTCGCATCCAAAGAAAGCAGCAACGAGTCATTAGATACATTAAATGAGCAACATGGATATGTGATCGGCGTGTTATCAACACGCGGCGGGCTGGGAGTCTCCACTCTGGCCTCCAACCTTGCAGCAAGCATTTTCACACGCTCACAAACAGACGTTATCCTTGCAGAGCTGACACCTGGCCAGGGTACGCTTGGAATGGATTTTGGAGCCCCGAAACAAAAAGGCCTGACTGAAATTTTACAGGGAAGTGTGGTGGAAGTAACCCGCGAAAAAGTGCAGTCATCCCTGATTCCCCACAACTCCGGAGTCAAACTCCTGCTGGCATCTGAGAACCCGCGTGATGTTACATTAACCTCACAGGTACAGAACTATGAAGTTCTTGTTAATCGCCTTGCCTCCCTTTCACATTTCATTGTTTTGGATATGGGCGTAGGTCTGCCAGCTTTTGTGCAAAAGATCCTACCCATGTGCAACGAATGTATGGTCGTATTGGAAGGCATTCCTGGCACCATACAGCATACAAAACTATTGATCGAAGAGATCGAAGCGTTAAACTTTGACAGTAAAAATATTAATGTGATCCTGAACAACCGCCAGCGCACAGAAGCACAAATGGCCTGGACCAGTGTTCAAGAAAAACTTGGGCATACCATTACAGCCACACTGACTCCGGCTCCGGAACTCTTCATGCAGGCTGCACGTATGCAAACCCCCGCTGTGATGTCGCAACCGACAAACATGACCTCCCAGCAATTCCTAAAGATTGCAGATTCGGTCATTGAGCGCGAAAAAGCGCGATGATCCCCTTTTCTGAAAAGACCGAAGCAAACATTCAATTTGCTGCGGATCTGTTTCGCCAATCAAAACATACTGTTATTCTCACAGGAGCAGGGCTCTCGACACCATCAGGGATACCTGATTTCCGTTCCACGGGAACAGGTTTATGGTCCAAAGATGAACCGCTGGATGCCGCCTCGCTTTCCACATTCCGCACAAGACCAGAACGCTTTTTCTCATGGTTTCGTCCGCTGGCAAGTCAGATATTCAATGCCCAGCCAAATGCGGCCCATCTTGCTTTGGCAAAACTGGAAGCTGCAGGAAAAGTCAAATCCATCATCACCCAAAATATAGACATGCTTCACCAAAAAGCGGGGGCAAAATCTGTAATCGAAATGCACGGAACAATGCAAACTTTAACTTGTTCACAGTGTTATCATCAAGTACAGTCAAAAGACTACCTTACATCTTTTGTAGATACCGGCGCCCTGCCTCTGTGCCCAAAATGCAACCAACTGCTTAAACCAGATGTGATCCTTTTTGGGGAACAATTGCCCCATGCTGCTGTTTCAAAAGCACAACGGGATGCGCGTCAATGTGACTTGATGCTGGTTGCCGGTTCCTCATTGGAAGTACTGCCGGTAGCCGGGTTGCCCATGCAAGCACTGGACCGAGGCGCACACCTCATTATCATTAACAATACCCCTACCTACCTTAATGTCCGTGCAGATGTTGCGATCCTGGAAGATGTAGCAACGATTATTCCTGCAATTATGGAGAGAGTATTAAATGGCTGAAATAAAAACCGAGCGTTTGGATGGGTATCGCCGATTAATTGATATTGCCCGCGATCTCGCATCCACCCTGGACCTGGATATTCTGCTTTCGCGCATCGTCCATGCTGCGGCGGAGATCAGCGGCGCCGAAGCTGCCTCCATCCTTTTGTATGACGATACCTCCCGTCAGTTATATTTTCAAGTTTCCACAAATCTGGATGAATCCACACGCCGTGGGCTTGTTGTTCCATTGGAAGGAAGCATTGCAGGGTGGATCGTAAATAATCGCAGACCGGTACGCATCACAAACGCACATGAAGATCCCCGCTTCTTCTCCAACGTAGAAACCACCACAGGCTTTCCTACTGAATCATTGCTTGGAATTCCGCTGGTTACAAAAAATAAGATCGTGGGGGTACTGGAAGCGCTGAATAAACATCGCGGCAAATTTACAGATACAGATGAATCCATGCTGCTTGTGCTTGGTGCGCAAGCTGCTGTTGCCATTGAAAACGCGCGCCTCTTCCAGCAATCAGACTTGATCTCTGAATTTGTGCATGAATTACGCACACCCTTGTCATCTCTCAGCACTGCCACCTATCTTTTACTTCGCCCTGAAATGTCGCAGGAGCAGCGCGACCAGATCATCAACAACATACACAATGAAACCATGCGCCTGAATGCGCTGGCATCTTCGTTCCTTGATCTTGCCAGGCTTGAATCTGGGCGTGTGCAATTCCGCAAAACAGTATTCAGCGTTGCTGACCTGATGTATGAATGCAAAGACGTCATGTCCTCCAAGGCGATCGAAGATAATATTCAGCTTCGCGTCGAATCATCCGAAGACCTGCCCCTGCTTGATGCAGACCGAGACAAGATCAAACAGGTGCTGCTGAACCTGTTGAGCAACTCTATAAAATATAACCGTCCCAACGGAACTGTGATGCTGCGCTCCGAGACAAAGGAAAACGAACTTGTACTCTATATTCAGGATACCGGTGTCGGCATCCCTGATGAATCACTACCCCATCTGTTCGAAAAATTTTATCGCGTTCGTGAACACGAGTCCCGCGCCTCAGGTACCGGGCTCGGATTATCCATTTGCAAGCAGATCATCCATGGGCATGGCGGCCGCATTGAAGTAAAGAGCAAGATCGGTGTCGGAACCGTATTCATGATCTTTCTACCAAAAACAGGCAGTCAGGTTCAACCTCGCGCAGAAACTCCTGCCATCAAGGAAACAGCAAAAAAAACTGGTAAAAAAGGGTGATTTGACTTTTCACCTTGAAAACTGTAAACTAGGCGAAGTTATTTTCGAAATTATATTTGGAGGAAGAAGATGGCACAGTTCCAATTCGTTATGAGATCAGGCCCCACGCCCGGGGTAACCTTCCCTCTTGATGGGGACCAACTCACCATTGGCCGCGATTCATCCAACGGCGTAGCGATCAATGACGCAGAAGTTTCACGCAAGCATTCCCGCCTTTCATTTCAGGGTGGAAAATATGTGATCGAAGACCTCGGCTCCACAAACGGCACATTTGTAAATGGACAGCGCCTCGCCGGCCCTGTGGTATTAAAAGCAGGCGATGTAGTTTCCCTCGGCGAACAGATCGTCCTCATGTACGACGCCATCAACATGGACCCTGGTGCCACCGTGGCTGTCTCTCGTAAATCTGCCCGTGTGGAACCACCACCGGTACAGCAAGCTGCACCCGTTTATGTAGCCAACCCCGCCCCAGCCTACGCACCTCCTCCAGCATCAGGCAAAAAGACAAATATGACCCCAATCATCATTGGTGTCGCCGTTTTCTTCTTTATTTGTCTTTGCGTCAGCTTCTTCTGGTGGGTCGATGCAACCTTCCGCTGGTGTGTATTCTTCCCATTCCTATCTGGTTGTTAATTCCCATTTTCACCGCACACCCCGCGAATCAACTCGCGGGGTGTTTTTTTTTATCCAACCGGCGCCATAGTCATTAATGTTGTAAAATCATCCATCTTTGATAAAATGAAAACGAACCGTTTTTACCCTAAAATTGAGACATTCCCAATTTGGATGAAACATTATGGCGCAGTCACAAAACCACACATCCCCCTCCTGGGGCACAAACACAAAACTAGTAGTTGCCCTTACCATTGTTGTGGTCATTGGCGCACTGCTTGTAAAATTCCAGTTCATCATCAGCCCCCTGTTAATTGCACTCGTATTTGCATATTTATTTCACCCCATTGCTGATTTCCTTCAAAGACGGCTTCATTTTTCATGGAACGCCGCCGTTGGCATTATCTATTTTTTCATTATTATTCTATTATTGGGTTTGCTCACCTTGGGCGGTGTGGGGCTGGTACAACAAGTCCAAAGCCTGGTTGTCATCCTGCAAGATGCGATCAAAACCCTTCCCGAACTCATCGCAAGCATTTCAGGAAAGGTATATCAATTCGGCCCGTTCAAACTGGATTTTAGCGCACTGGATTTAAAAGACCTCAGCAGTCAAATATTAGGCATGGTGCAGCCCCTCCTAAGCCGTACCGGCACCTTGCTAGGAACCGTGGCAGGCAGCGCCGCCAACTTCCTGGGCTGGACCCTATTTGTTATCCTCGTTTCCTACTTTGTACTTGCCGAAAGCGGCGGACTGCGCAACCGCATCATCACAGTGGATATCCCCGGCTACACAGAAGACCTTGCCCGCCTAAGCCGTGAACTCGGACGAGTTTGGAACGCCTTCTTACGCGGACAAGTTATCATCTTTTTTCTCACCGTCATTGTTTACACCATTGTACTAAGTGTGCTAGGCGTGCATTATGCCCTCAGCCTCGCATTCCTTGCCGGCCTTGCGCGTTTCGTACCCTACATTGGTCCCGCCATCAACTGGGTAGTGCTTGTCCTTGTTTCGTACTTTCAAGTCTATAAACTTTTGGGGCTTTCCCCTTTCTACTACACCCTTCTCGTGCTAGTTATCGCACTTATCATTGACCAGATATTCGACAACATTGTTTCCCCGCGCATTCTTTCCGACGCCCTAAAAGTTCACCCAGCAGCAGTTCTTGTGGCCGCCATCGTAGCCGCCAATCTATTCGGTATACTCGGCGTAGTAGTTGCAGCGCCCATCCTGGCTACCGCCACATTATTTTGGAAATACACCATGCGGAAAATGCTGGATATCAACCCCTGGCCTGAAGAGGAAGTACATCACTCCCCACCGCCGTTTGGATCACGGATCATCGTTCAGATCAGACGCTTCCTACGCAGCCTTGGCCTGAAACCAAAAAACGAAAAATAACCTACCCGTATCATTGTTCTTACAAATCATACACACCCAAGGAGATCAACATGAGCAATAACAAAAATGAACCCGTTACTGGAACTATCGCCGAAACCGAAAACTTCCTCGCCTGGAGAGCCGAAGAACCAGACGGAGAAGTCACCTATCATATCGAATTGAATAATGTCACCGTCCATTTCTTTCAAGAAGAATGGAATGAATTCCTGCAACTCGTAAAAGAACTAAAGTAATTGTCTGAACGAACATGGAGTTCAATGGCTCATTGAACTCCATCAATTTTTTGGAGATCTTTTTTAAATGAAATTATTCCAAACATTATTCAGGGGGGCCGTAAGTCTATCGATCGCATTTGCCATCAGCCTTTCATCCTCTGTTATTTACTTTAATTACACCGAATATGAAAATGCCATAGACCGATACCTGCTTGTTGGCGTTACCACGCTCGCATTTGGGTTTCTGATCTTTGAGGTATTTCCCCAGGTCTGGGCATGGGTCACTCAAAGAAAACCAGGTTACCTCATCACATTTGGCCTATTCGCCCTCATTGCAGCAGCAGTTACTGTTCTACCCACAGGAACATCCCGCGTATATTTACTCGGCACCGCATCCTTTGCACTGGCCTTATTCGCGCTCATGTCACCAGCACTGCAATCCATGGAACGCCTCAACATCTCTCATCATTCCCACTGGCATTACTTAACTGCATTTATATTAAGCCTTCTTTTTACCTACGGGGCAATGGGATACCTCAGCGGCACCATGTATGAAAGGCACCACATCATAATCTTTGCCATGCTTTTCACTCTAGCTGGTAGCATTTGTGGATACTACCTTGTTCGCCGCGCCGCGCGCTCTTTGAAAAATGGATTCCTCAACAACTGGTTAAATGTTTTCCTGGCGCTCACGTTGCCCGTATTTTTCGTGGCGATGTTCCTCATAAGCCTCAACTTCCCAACCATGTTTCCAATTGGATACATCACCGTCCCTACCGAATGGCTGGATCTTTATATATGTAGTTCGGTCGTTGCCGGCGCCTTGGGAATCGTGCTCATCGAACAAATTGAAAATCGTGGACTCTATCAAAAGTTCAGACAAACAAAATTATTTATCTTTATCAAAGACAACCTGCCAGGCATCTATGCTGGCTTCATCTTTTTCCTTGTAAATCTGATCCTGGCACGCGCCATCAACTCCCTCAGGTTCAACATCCACAGCATTATCTTTGAAGCAGACGCAGAACCCTGGCTTAATATTATGGGGTACCCAGATGGTTACGATGTAAATCGTGCTGTCCACCCACTGGTACTGATCACAATGCG
>CAZHOX010000001.1:34531-53808 GCA_964534345.1 uncultured Anaerolinea sp. | reverse complement strand
GCAGCAGCCTTATTTTTTGTAAAAAACCTTCGTACACAAGATACTCCGCTTTTGCTAAGCCTATTGAGCGGCATTGCCTTTAATTATTTCCTCCACATGAACTACGGTGATGAGATATTCCTATACACAGCTTATTTCACATTTCTGGTTGTGTTTTTCGTTGCCGTTGCTCTCAAGGATTTTGGCGAACGTCCATGGTTCAATATGGCACTTACCGTCTTCCTGCTTATGGTTATGGTAAATAATGCCAACTTCATCTTCACTATTATGCGTGGTCTTTCCCCCTATTATGGGATGGATTATTAAATTTCTGTATTGCACTATCTGAAAAACCACCCTGTTCCACCGTGATAACATCTTCGGCAAACAGGGGAGGTTTTTCAATGTACACTCAACAAACCACTTATTCTTGAGATATTTTTAAATGGCTAACCGTTTTCCCCTTTCCATTAGACAATTATTCTTCAGCATTTTAATTGGGGGATTCACAGCATACGCCCTTATTTTTCATTATTTCAACAACAGCAAGTATTCAGCAACTGATAATTTTTTCCTATTCTCCATCCCAGCGGTTTCAATTGCAATTTGCGTATACTATTTATTTCCATTCTTTGAAAAGACTGCACTTCAAACTTCCCTTCCTACCAGAATAGCACTTGGAGCATCCGCGTTTCTCGCTGCTCTGTATATTACAGCACCTGTTGCCACAACCTCTTATTTGTATTCCATATCCATACTCATCTCCATGTTGAGCGTATTCCTTGCGGGGAGCATTCCAACTGCTAGCGCATATCAAAAAATAATAGAAACGAAAAAACTATTCCGTCTATTTGCAGGGTGGGCATGCTCAACCTTGTTTACTTTCCTCATCACTGGCTTCCTTGATACTTTTTATAAAACCTCAACTGAAATAGCCCTTATTACTTTATTCACTCAGCTTGTCCTGGGCGCAGGTATGTATTTCCTCACAAACAAATTTTGGAATTTCTCAAAGAATAACAAGCTTGACTCACTACTATTATTTGTTTTATTTAGTATGTTCATCATATTCCTGGGAAGATTTTTCCAATACGGCACAGAGGCCCCAGAATTATTATTACCTGAATATTTTCTACTGGATAAACATTTAGTACCAACCGTTGGAGCGTTCAGCATTTTCTTAATTCCCTGGTTGGCATGGATGATCTCCCGCTTCGAATCACTTGGATATAAAGAAAAGCTCAAAAGCACCAGACTCTATACTTTTGTTGATGAAAACATAGCTGGGATCATGCTTGCCCTGGCATTTTTTGCAGTCTACCTTGTGATCGCAACCACACTTAATCACCCACAATTAGATGTGGACGATATTTTCTTTGATGCAGATGCCATGAACTGGCGGATACGCCTCACCACAAATACATGGCATGATTACTATGGACGGTCTGTTCATCCATTCGTTTTATTGATTCTTAAACCCCCTGTAGACTTAGTTGCCCTATTTCTCAAAGGAAATAAACTATTCAGCGCTTACATAGTTGTTGCACTCGCTGGGGCAGCCTGTGTATTCCTTGCCTGGAAATTCATTAAACATGTTACAGGGAGTGTTGTGTACGCAATTTTAATGGCATCCATCCTTGGGTTCTCCGCATCACATCTTGTATTTGGCTCATTGATTGAAACCTATATTTTCCTTGCAGCAAGTCTATTATTATTCTTTTTATTCCTGCTTGAAGAAAAACCAATGCCAGCCTTAATATTGGCAAGCTTGCCTGTTATCGGCATCACATATACAAATTTCGCACAAAACTCCCTTGCGCTTTTCACAATGAAACCCAACCTAAAGGTTATGTTCCGCTACATCACCCTGGTACTGGTGCTGCTTGTCCAACTCAGCCTTGTGAACAATTTGATCTTTCCAGATTCCCAACCTTTTTTCTTTGTCCCCTCCGCTTTAAGCGCTGAAGAACGCAACTTTTTTCCCCTCAACTCACTTCGAGGACAGGCGCTCGAAAGAGCCTTTTTGTTTAGTAATGTGGTTGCACCAAGCCCCATTTTATACAATGGCGATATTCCATTTACTCAATTCAGGTTCTTCAAACCTGAGATTCAGGCACTCAGCGTATACGATACCCCCCTACAAACGTTTACCGCATGGTTCTGGCTTGGATTAATAGCGCTAGGCAGTATCGTTTTTTTTATAAAATTCAAAACATATAAGACAAATCGATTATCGCTGGCGCTGTTTGGAGCCATGGTATTGAATTTATTCTTGCACCTGCGCTATGGCAAGGAATTGTTCCTGTACTCCGCAAATTGGACATACGCACTAATTCTCCTCCTAGCGCTGGCCTTGCAAGGACTTGCAAAGCACAGATGGCTTCAAGTCACATTACTGGCTTTCATATATTTCTTAATGGTCAACAATAGCTGGTTGTTTGATACGATCTTTTATATACTATCTTCTGATTAGCCCTTTGTACTCCATGTTCATAAGCTGGCTTGCATAATGAAGCAGGCTCAAGACCGCCTTAAAAAACGTCAAGCCATCCATGATAGAATTTGGTGGCTCAGGGGTGTTTGAGGCTGGTTTAACTGTCGCCAAACACCTGATTTCATGAAACAATAAGGACGCTTTCATTGTGTTACAGATAAATAAACGATTCACCCTTGCCTGGCTGCTCGGCATCCCACTCAGCTATTTCATCCTGGGGTTTCTGGGGAATTTTTACGCATCAGGGTTTGAATTCATTCCGGTTTCCATTGTTGTTCATTCGATTATCACCCTAGTTGGAGCTTACCTTTTAACCAAGCTTCAAAACATGTATCGGTCTACCCCAACAGATGCAATGATCTACACAATCCTTGCATTCGCACTGGCAGCATTTCTCGCTATTCTGGTGAATATGGCGCTGCGGTTTCCCAACGTATTCGACAGATCCATTTACCAGATCGACTCCGGCCTCTTGGTTTATTTTTTTATTGGGCTGGCAGCAGCACTACCTGCTGCTTTGTGGGTTTCCAGTTTTGCAGAAAAAAAAGATTTCAAAAACAGTCGTCTCTTTTTATTTATAGATAATCATCTGGGCGGGCTGCTGCTGGCGGCATTTTTCTTCGCAGTTTATCTCCTGATCGCCTCAATATTCAACCAACCCCTGTTTAATTATGATGATCTCTTCTTCGATACAGATGCCAAACTCTGGCGCACACGCTTTGCTACAGAAAGCTACCGCGACTATTTCGAACGGCCTGTACATCCGCTGGTTCTTCTAGTTGTTCGTCCATTTGTGTGGGTGATTTCTCTGTTACTAAAAGGAGATACACTTTACTCCACCTTCGTCCTTGTAGCGTTGACCGGCGCCTTATCCGTTTTTCTGGTCTGGTATTTTGTAAAAGAAACCACCCATAATTCACCGTACGCAATTTTGATCGGAGCGTTATTCGGCGGATCAACGTCCCAATTGATCTTTGGTTCCATCATAGAGACTTATGTCTTTCTGGGGGCAGCCGCATTGATCTTTATTGTTCTATTGCTAAAAGACAAGCCAATGTATATGTTGATCCTTACAGGCATAGCCGCATTTGGGATCACCATTTCAAATTTTGCACAACCTGTCTTTGCGCACATTCTCGTGAAACGCAATATTAAGCAGTGGATCATATTCGGAGCCATCGTTTCAGTATCTGTCTTCCCGCTTAGCCTGCTAAATAATTATATTTACCCCGATGCAAGCCCCTACTTTTGGGATTTCAATGCTCTTGGCTGGGAAGAAAAGAATGTATTCCCTCCAAACATCCAACGGGCAAATTATTTGGGGCGCATCATGGTGATGAACAGTTTCGTTGCACCAGAGCCTCTCCTGCTTAAGGAATATCCTCCCATTTTGAAGATATGGATGTTCCGCGCTTCCATCCGAAAAGCGCCAATGCAAATCGCCCAATATTATGGCTGGTACGAATCGCTTGTTGCTTATCTATGGCTTGGGTTTGTTGCATTAGGCGGCGTGCTCTTCCTAAAAAACCTGCGCAAGCAAGATTTGAGATTCCCCTCTACATTTATTGTGACCGTCCTATTTTACTTTGCGCTGCACTTGCAGTACGGCAAAGATGTATTCCTGTACACAGCCAACTGGACCTATGCCATTCTGCTCTTCCTCGCGCTGGCATGGCAGGAATTTTCAGGAAAGCGCTGGTTTCAATTTTCACTGCTTGGGTTCGTAGGGTTAATGCTGATCAACAATACACGGCTAATTCTTTTTATGTTGACAGTGGCTTTCCTGCACACAAGATAAGAACTTAAAGTAAAAGAGGTCATCACAACGATGACCTCTTTTACTTTAATGGGAATTATTAATTCTTCCTACCCTTCAATTCGTCACGCAGAATAAGGGTCATAACAACACTGACAAAGCTAATGACAAGGCTGCCAAGCAACGCCTGCCAGAAATTATCGACCGTGAAGCCGATCCCGAAAGATTGGCCTATGTTACTCGTAAGCATGAGCATGATAGCATTGATGAGGAAGGTAAAGAGGCCAAGGGTAAGCAAGATCAGTGGGCAGGTAAGGAATTTGAGCAGCGGGCGTAACAAGGCATTAAGCAACCCAAAGATGAGCGCAAGCCAGAGAATACCTGTCCATTCGCCAATGTAGTTAATGCCCGGAACGATGAGCACAGCCAAATACAAGGCCACAGCATTGATCGCCCAGCGGATGATAAATTTTGTCATTCATACTCCTTTTGATTTAATGCAAGATACGTCTTGCAACACCAATAAATACGCAGAACAACTCAGGAAGTTGCCTGCATCCAAATTAAAGTGCGGAGCGGCTTGAAACCTGCGGCGGCAATGGCATCATCAAATTGACTGACGGGGAATTCAAGAGAGATATTCGGATATTGTTGATATATCTCGCGGCGGGCCTGAATGAGCAAAGCAGTAAGCGCCTCAGGTGCGGACCTTTCGCCTGCTGCTGCAAAAAGAGATTCGCCACGTCCGGAGGGAATCCACGAGAGCGTGGCTTGCAACTGGTCTTGCCGCACTGCCGCCCACTGACGGATGTTGACATCCATAAACATTAGGTAGAACCAATTCCAGAAACCAGGCCGCAGCGAGTTAATGTTCCAGTCGCGGTGCCAGCTTAGAGCGGAGGGATAGAGGCGGGAAAGCCAGTCAAGTTGAGTAGGCCAAAAGGTGGGATGTCTGCCTGTGATGGAAATATCCGTATTGAGTTGCTGTGCATAAAGATCAGTGACAGCCTGCCAGGAAGTGCGGCGGGCACGTTCAACAAATCCAAGTTTGGTATAAAGGGCAATCGCATCCGGGTTATCATCGCGGACATGCAGCCAGATGTTATTTACTTTTTTCTCGCGGGCATGCTGCATGGCACGTTCGGTAAGGGCGCGGGCAATGCCTTTACGCCGATACGAAGGATGCACCGCAACATTTGCAATAAGATAGATGCGTTCTTTGTTATGCCGAAAAGGAACAAGGCTGGTGTTGCCAACGATGCGTCCGCTCTCTTCCCAAATATAACCTGTGAGCGGCAGAGATGTGGTTTCCGCAGCACGGTTTGCCCATTTGACAAAAGAGTTGTCTTTGCCTGCACGGCGCATATCCTGCACATAGCGCCTGCCGTCTGTGTCCATGGTGCTGGAGAAACACAATTCAATAAGGTCTGCAACAGAGGGTAGGTCGCGCAAAATGCTGAGTGGACGAAGATTGGGGTGGCTTTCTCCGCGCACAGGAATAGTGATGGAGGACATACTGGTATTATAGTCGCTTGTTGTGTTTTGTTTCTGCCGGGCATATAATCTTGAAAACCTTATGAAAAAAATCGCCATATTATCTGACATCCACGGAAATATCATTGCCCTTGAGAAAGTTGCAGCAGATATTAAAACAAGACAGGTTGACCATGTCTTCAATCTCGGCGACCATGTTTCCGGGCCGTTATATCCGAAAGAAACTCTTCAATTTTTGATGCAGCAAAATTGGGTTCAAATTTCAGGAAACCACGACAGGCAGTTAGTACATCACCCCCCGCAACAACATGGAGACTCTGACAGATACGCATTCGGCTTTTTGAGCAGTTCAGAATTAGATTGGTTGAGAGCATTACCCGCCAGCAAGGTGGTAGGAGATCAGTTTCTTTTGTTTCATGGTACGCCATCCAGTGACACGACCTATCTTTTGGAAACTGTGAAAAATGGCATCGCAAGGCTGGCAACGCTTACGGAGATCGATCAAAAGCTTGGAGGAGCTATGGCACAGATCATGCTTTGCGGCCATACACACATTCCAAGGATTGTTGAAACTCCTGCCAAGAACTTGATCATTAATCCCGGTAGCGTCGGGCTTCCTGCATACGAAGATACAAACCCGGAATATCATGTAATGGAAACCGGCTCACATCACGCTCGTTATGCAATTCTGGAGTATAAAAACGGCGCATGGCAGGCAGAACTGATAGCTGTATCCTATGATTATCAACGCGCGGCTGCACAAGCTAGAAAAAATGGTCGTCCTGATTGGGAATACAGCCTCCTAACAGGGCGTATAATTCCAGCGCAATCAACCATGCAGAAAGTCTCTATATAATATTTCTTACCGGGATAGCTCTGCGCACAAAAAGGGGGTGGTTTTACAAATTCATGATCCAAGTGAAGTTAAAAGATGACCAGTGACACTATTCAATTCAGCGTACGCGAAAAAGAAGTAACAGAGCTGCTCTTACAAGGGAAAAGCAATAAACAAATTGCCTTGTCGCTTGGTGTTTCCGTAAGCACTGTTGAATATCATCTAAAAAATATTTACAAAAAACTCCAAGTAAGCTCTAGAACAGAAGCAATTCTGCGATTGGGGAAATCCATAGGCGGCAGTAGCACAGGCAAATTAGGGAAATCCACAGTTGAAATGAACGGAGAAAGCGCTGACAATGGCGCTCAACCTATTTCAACACGGAGGATTTCCATGAATAAAACGTTAGCCCTCATCGGCGGTGGCGTAGTAATGGTTGCGCTAATCGCCGCACTAGTTGCTGTGCTTGTCTTTGCCCAAATGCCTGTTCAAAGTACGGAAGGTACACCAACAACTATGTCACCGCTGCCAGATCTGGCGGTCACATCTGCGTATGTAAGTATGGTGGACAACAATGGGATGTGCCTTTCATACTATGGTCTCAATGTAACTATTGTCAATCTAGGTAATGCCCCCGCTCTCAATGTGATGATTACCGATAGCACAGGTCAAGAAGTTGGCATTGGTGATTTGGGTCCACTTCAGAGCATATCCATGTCTTTCGTCGCAAACGCGGCGAACGGTTCTTATATAGTGGTTGCTGACCCTCAAAATCTCATTACCGAAAGTAATGAAAGCAATAACAATGCAACTTTTTCTGATGCCACTGCAACACCATTTGCTCCATGCCTGACACCGCAAATTGAAGCAGGCACACCTACGGCCATATCCGAACTACCAACTGCAACCTTACAAGTTACACCTCAAGCGGTTAATTCAACTCTTTCCTTGGATATTCTGCGAAATGCCACTTATCGCTCTCCTGATTGGGGTGAGTTTCAACTGTCGGACGGCATATATTATCGTACTCCTCCAACCTCGCAGGAATCCCCTGAAGCTTATACAACGCGCCTCCTGGATACAGTCCTTTACGGCGATATCAATCAAGATGGATTGGGTGATGCCGTTGTATTTCTAGCCACTCAAAGCGGCGGAACTGGTACTTTTATTGAAATGGCAGTGGTTCTTAATTTGGATGGAAGTCCTGTCAATATTTCAACCAGGTATTTAGGAGACAGGGTAATTGTTGAGTCTGGAACCGTTGAAGGCGGATCCATTACATTGACGTTACGTGTACAAGGGCCGAATGACCCTCTTTGCTGCCCCAGCCAAATTGAGGTAAGAAACTTTTTTATCGATGCAAATAATTGATTCCAACACCCACAAAAGGAAACTTTATCGGTATGCCCACACCCAACTCACCCATTCTTGAATTGCGAATTGCTCTCACCGCCAAAGATTACGAACGCTCTGTAAAATTCTACTGTGAAGGTCTGGGCCTCGAACCCGCTGCCATTTGGAACAACGGCGAAGGACATGCCCTAATGTTGGAAATGGGAAAAGCCACGCTTGAAGTCTTTGATGAAGCACAGGCAGAGACCATTGACCAACTCGAAGCGGAAAAACGAATCAGCGGGCAGATCCGCTTTGCACTGCAAGTACCAGATTTGAAGATAGCTATGGAAAGATTACTCGCTCACGGAGCGACATTGGTTCACCCGCCCGTCACAACCCCATGGGGAGATTACAACGTCCGCCTGCAAGACCCAGATGGGATGCAGATCACGTTATTTCAAGTAGCCGACAAGTCATAACCGAGGAAACCATGTCTCATATTTTTTTACTGGTTGGAGCGCCCGCAGTTGGTAAAAGCACAACGGCACATGCACTGGCTGCGCAATTTCAGAAAAGCATTCACATCCCCGTGGATGACATCCGCGATATGGTGGTGGCTGGGCGTTTGCTTCCAGGGCCGGAGTGGAGCGCAGGGCTGGTCGAACAGGTTGCTCTGGCGCGGGCAAGCGTCACACAAATGGCGTTGAACTATAGCAAGGCTGGTTTTGTGGTTGTGATCGATGATTTCTGGGACACGAACAGTCATCTGCAAGAATATGACAGCCTGACCAATCTTCACAAGATCATGCTGCTGCCAAGTCAACAGGCGGCAGAGGAAAGAAACATAAAACGCGCTGGCTCCGGTGATGGCAACCCATACATTGCAGACGGTATCCGTGCAGTGTACGAACAGCTACGCAATGATTTTCCCAACGGAGAACGTTCCGGTTGGATGGTTGTGGATACAACCAACCTAAACGTCGAATCAACTGTGGCGCAAATCCTCACAAAAATAGATAAAGAAAAATGACAAAACCTAACAACTCAACGACTCTCTTGAAAACTTTGGGGATCGCAATCGCGCTCCTGCAATTATTTGATATTGCCATCCACGCGGCCACGAATCAATTGGAGTTTCTGCGCATCTCCTCGAATGTGATTATTCTTTTATGGCTGGCGGTTTCAGCGTCAGAGTGGCGAAATGCCAAGGGTGTGCTGGCAGCTATCAGCGCGGTGGGAGCGTACTTCATCCTCAACCTGGTTTTTCTTGCGCGTGAAGGTCTCACAAATCCCGAACAAGGCGGCGGAGTGAGAGTCATGCTTCTGCTGTTGGTGTTCCTCACCGTGGCATCATCTGGCGTTCTGGCTTATTTGCAGGGCAAACGCGCCTAAAGCTCTCCAAAATCTTACATATCTCTTATGCCGCATAGACAAGCCGCCTATGCGGCTTTTGTTATAATGCCCCTATTGACTGGCCGTAGACCATGAACAACAGACCATCATCAATTGCCTGTGTCCATGTCCCGTCAGCCAATGGAGGATACCCCTATGATGAGATTTGATCGTTTTACTGAGAGAGCACAAGAAGCCGCCCAGCGCGCAGCGGAGATTATTCAGCGCTACGGCCACAACCAAATAGATACCGAGCACATTCTGCTGGCGTTGATCGAACAGCCCGGCGGTGTGATTCCCCAAATCCTTGAAAAATTAAGTGTCAGCGCCGAAGCGTTGACGGAAAGATTGGATGCGACTCTGCGAGCCAGCCCGAAAGCGAATATCTTCGGCGGCGGCGCGGGGCAAATTTTCATTACGCCTCGTGTCAAGCGGATCATTGATCTGGCAAATGAAGAGGCGAATCGTCTGAAAGATGAGTACATTTCAACGGAACACATCTTTTTGGCAATTCTCACCGAGCGCAACACGCCTGCCGCCCGCATTTTAGAATCTGCCGGGCTAACGCGTGACCGCGTGTACGATGCCATTCAAGACCTGCGCGGTGGACAGCGTGTGACCGACCCGCAAGCCGAAACAAAATACCGCACCCTTGAAAAATATTCGCGTGATCTCACTCAACTGGCACGCGAAGGCAAGCTCGACCCAGTCATTGGGCGAGATAAGGAAATTCTACGGCTTATCCAAATATTGTCCCGCCGTACCAAGAACAACCCGGTGTTGATCGGTGAAGCGGGCGTGGGTAAAACCGCCATTGCAGAAGGTCTCGCGCAGAAGATCGCCAGCAACGACATTCCAGAAATTCTTTCAGGCAAGCGCGTAGTGGCGCTTGACCTCGGCGCAATGATCGCAGGCTCGCGCTTCCGTGGTGAATTTGAAGAACGCCTCAAAGCCATTATGGACGAAGTGCAACGCTCGAAGGGCGATGTCATTTTGATGATCGACGAGTTGCACACAGTTGTCGGAGCAGGAGCAGCCCAAGGCGCGATGGATGCGAGCAACATGCTCAAGCCAGCGCTGGCTCGCGGCGAACTGCAATGCATCGGCGCAACCACGCTCGACGAATTCCACAAGCATATTGAAAAAGACGCCGCACTCGAACGCCGCTTTGCTCCCATTTATGTCGATGAGCCAAGCGTGGAAGTTACGATCAAAATGCTGCACGGCCTGCGTGACCGCTACGAAGCGCATCACAAAGTCCATTTTTCGGATGAAGCGCTCGAAGCCGCCGCCCGTCTGGCTGACCGCTACGTGACAGACCGTCACCTGCCCGACAAAGCCATCGACCTGATGGACGAGGCTGCTGCAAAATTGCGTGTGGCTCTTTATTCCATGCCTCCTGACTTGAAGGGGCTGAAAACCGATATTGATAAATTACACGCCGAAGAAGAGCAAGCCGGTCTTGAGCGTGATTACGAACGCGCTGCGCAAAAGAAAGCCGAGCGCTTGCGCCTCGAAGCAGAGTACACCGGAAAACGCGATAAATGGGAAGTAGATCACCAGCTTGACGAAGTGGTGGATGTGGACGACATTGCATCTGTTATCAATCAATGGACGGGGATTCCCGTCAACCAGATGCTTGAGACCGAATCGGAAAAACTCCTGCACATGGAAGCGCGTTTGCATGAACGCATCATCGGGCAGGACGATGCCATTCGCGCCATCTCAGATGCCATTCGCCGCGCACGCTCTGGGTTGAAAGACCCCGCCCGCCCCATCGGTTCGTTTATTTTCATTGGGCCCTCAGGTGTTGGCAAGACCGAACTGGCAAAGGCTCTCGCGTGGTTCATGTTCGATGACGAAGAAGCGCTCGTGCGTATTGATATGTCTGAGTATCGCGAGCAGCACACGGTCAGCCGTTTGTTTGGTGCGCCTCCCGGATACGTTGGCTATGAAGAGGGCGGCCAACTCACCGAAGCCGTACGCCGCAGACCATACCGCGTGGTGCTCTTTGATGAAATTGAAAAGGCACACCCCGAAGTGTGGAACGCACTTCTCCAAATTTTGGATGATGGCCGCTTGACGGATGGTCAGGGCAAGGTGGTGGATTTCCGCAATACGGTTCTGATCATGACCTCGAACCTGGGTACTGAATATGTGACCAAAGGCGGCACCCTGGGCTTCCTCACCCAAAAAGCGGACAACGATGAACGCGTGATGCACGACAAGATCGAGAAGGCGCTCAAGGGAGCCTTCCGTCCTGAATTCCTTAACCGTGTGGATGAGACCATTATGTTCTCGCCGCTCACCATTGAGCAAATGGAAAATATCGTTGTGCTGCAAATGAAGGAAGTACAGGATCGTTTGAACGAGCACAATATCTCCGTTCAGTTGACGGATGCCGCCCGTGTGTGGCTTGCCAAAGAAGGTTACGATCCTGCCTTTGGGGCACGTCCATTACGCAGGGCCATTCAGAAATATGTAGAGAGTCCGCTTTCGGTGGAATTGCTCGGCGGCAAGTTCAAAGATGGCGCCGTAGTCAATGTAGATGTGGATGAGAATAAGATCATCTTCCACTCAGAAGCATCTACAACAAAGAAAGCAAAGCATAAAGTGGAAGCGTAGAAAAAACAGCGCGAGGCGAAAGTCTCGCGCTGTTTTTTTATGTATGGCAAATGACCAGAGTACATGGGGAAAACCAACAGAGTGGCTTCTGCTTGTTGAGGGGAATCAACTGTCCGTTAGAGATGAGGCGTTTCTTAACCCAAATGTCCTAATCCTCTTTTCAGTAATCCCAAGTATCATCAGTCAATCTTTATACATGCCAGAGGAAAAATATGACAGAAAATAAATCTAGCACTACGGCGATCATCATTGGTATTGCTGCTTTAGTATGCTGTATCTGTGTGATGGTGGCAGGGATTGGCGGGTACGCCTACACAGTATTTGCAGAAACCGTGCCAACTGTAGACCTGCCCGGATTCACACCCGATGATGTTGCCCCCACAGTTGAGCCGGAAGTGACCCGCCCACCCGCTGACTCTATTTCCGATGAAACGCTGCGGACTCTGGAAAATACCATTGTCCCGCCAAATGATGCGAGGATCATAGCCTGCCGCCTTGATGGCAAGTGTGATGTCCCCGAAGTGATGGCAACTTCGGCTGCGCCCCGCGTTGTTGGGGAAAAGGATAATTTCTGGGTTTCAAATCTCGATACCATCGAGAACACGGAAGTCACCGCAACCTTGCAATATTTGACCCCGCATGTTTATTTCTGGGTGCAGGATGGCGTTTCGTTTGACGAGGCCGAAATGAAAGCGTTGGTGGATGATTTTGAAAATAATATCTACCCGACCAATCGTGAGTTCTTCGGCAGTGAATGGTCGCCGGGCATTGACGGCGATGAGCATATTTATATTCTTTATGCGCGCGGCCTCGGTTCCAACATCGCCGGATATTTCTCTTCATCTGATTCTGTTCATCCGCTGGTGCAGGAATATTCCAACGGGCATGAGATGTTCCTTTTCAACGCAGATAACACCGAGCTTGGCAGCAATTTTACCTACGGCGTTTTGGCGCATGAATTCCAGCACATGATCCACTGGAAACAGGATGGCAATGAAACATCGTGGTTGAATGAAGGCTCTTCGGAACTCGCTGCTTTTCTGAATGGCTATGACCCCGGCGGCTTTGACTTTTCATATATTGCTGACCCAGACCTGCAATTAAACGATTGGCCCAATGACCAGAACGCAACGACTCCGCATTATGGCGCCGGGTTCCTGTTCATGAATTACTTCCTAAACCGCTTTGGTGAGGACGCCACAAAGCTGCTGGTGAAAGACCCGGCCAACGGGTTGGACAGCGTAGAAGATGTGTTGCAGGAAATTTCTGCAACAGACCCGGCAACGGGCGCACCCATTACCGCAGATGACTTTTTTATGGATTGGGCAGTCACCAACTTTGTGTTGGATAAAACGGTTGGTGATGGGCGTTATGTTTACAACAATTATCCGGGTGCGCATCGCGCATCTGCAACGGAGAGTATTTTTTCCTGTCCGCAATCCCCCATCACACGTGATGTACGCCAATATGGGGTCGATTACATTGGCATTGAGTGTGAAGGTGATTACACCATTTCGTTCACCGGTTCTACCGTGACGGGCTTGCTGCCTGCTGATCCGTATTCGGGTGAATATGCCTTCTGGTCTAACAAGGGCGACGATTCGGATATGACGTTGACGCGTGAATTTGATCTCAGCAATATCAGCGGGCCGGTTGAGTTATCGTTCCGCACCTGGTATGACATTGAAACCGATTGGGATTATTTGTATGTAGAAGTCTCAGAAAATGGCGAGACTTGGAATATCATCACGACCCCATCAGGCACAGGCACAGACCCCTCTGGCAATTCCTATGGTTGGGGCTACACTGGCACCACCAACGGCTGGATCGAAGAGAAGATCGACCTTTCCGCGTATGCGGGCAAAAAGATTTCCGTCCGCTTTGAATATCTAACCGATGCGGCGGTGAATGGTGAAGGCTTATTGCTAGATGATGTCAAATTGGAGGCAACAGGCTACAGTTCCGACTTTGAAGCGGATGATGGAGGCTGGCAGGCTGAGGGATTTGTGCGCGTCCAAAACGTTCTTCCTCAAACTTTTGGGCTGGCTCTGATCAAGACGAGTGACTCCAGCGTGACGATGATTCCGCTCACGGAAGACCAGACCGCTGAGATACCCATTTCGTTAAAAGCCGGAGAAAAGGCGTACCTGGTCATTTCAGGTACAACCCGTTTTACACGCGAAACAGGAACATATCAAATAGAAATTCGATAACAGGGAAAGCAACAACATCCCGCAGGCAAATCACCTGCGGGATGTTGTTTTGAAACGGCAATTTATTTTGCAAAATTGTCTGTCACAATTCAGATATACTGACTTATAATTTTAGCGACACCCATATGACACCCACAAAAAATAATTCCAACGAAAGAAAGACCATTGCCGTACTCGGCGCGCAATTGACCCGCGCCTGGGGATCTGAATTTATGGCAGGAGTATTGGATTCTGCCAGAGCCCAGGATGTAAACGTTGTTTATTTTGTAGGCGGGAAACCGGTTGCCATTGCCGCACCAGCACATGAGGGGCGTTCCTATGGTCTGTATGACCTGATCAAGCCGGGAAAATTCGATGGGCTTATCCTCTCTGCGGATATGGGTCACGGGCCCTCTGCAGAAGATATTAAGAACTTCTGCCTTGCTTTTGCCCCAACACCGATCGTGTCGTTTTCGGTTCCGGCGGAAGGTGTCACTTCCATCATGGCAGATAACGAAGGCGGGATGCGCTCGGTGATCCGTCACTTGATCGAAGTGCATGGACACAAGCGGATCGCATTCCTGCGCGGTGCAAAGGGACAGTTAGAAGCAGAGCAGCGTTTTAATGCTTATAAAGAAGAATTAAAAGCCCACGACATCCGTTTTGATGAACACCTTGTGGTGGAGGGAGATTACACTCCTGAGAGCGGTCGTGCGGCCATCCGCACCCTGCTTGATGAACGCGGCATCCAGGTGCAAGCAATCGCTGCATCCAATGACCGTATGGCGTTCGGCGCACTGGAAATGTTGCAGCAGCGCGGTATCCGTGTGCCAGATACGATTGCGCTCACCGGATTTGACAATGTTAGTGATGCTGAGTCAATGGGTGTGCCACTTACTACTGTACACCAGTCATTTTACGAAGCTGGCCGATTAACGTTTGACACGTTATTCAAACGCATCAAAGGGGAAGAATTGGGAGATTTACATATCCTGCCTTCAGACCTTGTAGTGCGCTGGTCTTGTGGCTGCTTACCTGAGAGCATAAAAAGGGCCGTGGTATTACCCAAGGAAGTTGCCCATACAGCCCGGTTGGAAAACAAGCGCGAAGCTGTCATCCGTGCCTTGTTCGGTGCGGCGGGAATCCCTGAAACCGACCCAGCCAGAGAACAATATGTAGATATCTTTGGCCGCACCTGGAATGTATTCCTCGCCAGCCTGCGCGAAACAGATACAAGCGATGCCTTCCTCAAAATGGTGCAAACCACAATGGAAGCTCTACAAAGAAGCGGATACGATTTTAGCGTCTGGCACAATGTCTTATCCACATTTAGAAAATATGCATTGGGCGGCATTACAAGCAATACCACCATGCTGCAAGCTGAAAATCTTTTTCAGCAGGCGCGCATTTTAGTCGGTGAATTATCACAGCGGGCACAAGCCTACCGCCGGATGCAATCTGAGCAAAAAGAGGAAATATTAAATAACTTTAGTTTTTCCATGGCACCTGCCATGACCCTTGAAGGAATTGGAGATGCGATCTCAAAACATTTCCCGCAGTTGGGTCTGCATCGCTGGTATGTCATGTTCTACAGCGATGTTAAAACTCCCGGCTCCATTTCCTCGCCTCCACCAGAAAGCTACCGCCTGCTGCTGCAATATGATGAACAAAAGTTCCTGATTCCAAAAGAGAAGACCACGCTTGGAACAGGGCGCCTCGCACCGCGTGGAAAAACCCCGCAAGACCACCGTTATGATGCCGTCGTCATGCCGCTTGTGTTGGCAAGTAACCGCTTCGGATTCATGTGGGTGGAGATGGGCCCGGACGATTGGGATATTTATGTCCGCTTGAAGAATCTGCTTTCCAGCGCGCTTCTGCGAACCATGCTTGTACAGCAACGCGAACAGGCACAAAAGGAAGTGGAACGTCTGCTGGGCGAGGCTCGTGAACGGGCTGTGGAACTTGCCCGGGCACGGGATGTGGCAGAAAAAGCCGCAGCGCAAAACGCAAAGCTATTTGAGTCCGAGCATGACAGGCGTCGCGCAGCTGAGGCGCTGGCACGTTCCTCCCGCCAATTGTCTTCTTTGACGACCATCGAAAAAATTCCGCAGCAAATTCTTGAACAGTTAAAACAAGTGCTGCCCTTTGACCGCGCCATTTTATTTATGGAAGATATCAACGGCGTGCCGCATATCCGCTCCAATTATGGAATGCCGGAAAATGTTGACCTGAAAGAGTTTTATCTCAAAACTGGCGAGCTTGATTTTTATAAAACCGTTGTACGAAAAGGCGAGACTCTCCTCATCAAAGATGTTAACACCACAAATGGCTGGAGACAGCCAGACTGGCTGCCGCGTGACCGTTCCTGGTTGGGCGTGCCTCTTTATTCAAAAGACAATGTGGTTGGTCTGCTCGCTTTGGGCCGCTCTGCACACTCCTTTAACGAAGATGACAGCCTGCTCGTGACCACCTTTGCCATGCAGGCTACTGTCGCATTGGAAAACGCGCGCCTGTATGATGAAGTGACCAGCATGAATCAGATCATGGAGCGCATGGTCTCTCAACGTGTGGAAGAATTGAACAAGGCCTACAACACACTTGCGCAGCATGATAAGAATAAATCTTCATTTATTCAAGTTGCCGCACACGAACTGCGCACGCCGCTTACCGTTATTAAGGGATACCTCGGTATGTTAAAGGGAGATGCCCAAATTCAAAACAACCCGCCGCTCTTGCAAGCCATTGAAGGCGTGATGCAGGGAACCAATCGGCTGCACCAGATCGTAAACAGCATGTTGGATGTGGCGCGGCTGGAAAATCAGGTGATCAGCCCGCATGTAGAAGCAGTCAGTTTGGGATTGATCCTGCGGCTTGTTCACAAGGATTATGTGGATGACCTCGCGCTTCGTAATATGACCGTTGAGATGGACCCGTCCATCAAAGATTTTCCTGCGCTGTTGGCAGACCCCGAACTGCTCAAAAAAGCTCTGGACAACGTAATCGTCAACGCCATCAAATTCACACCAGATGGAGGCAAGATCACCATCTCTGCCAAAGTAGTGGAAGATCCCCGCCAGGGAAAAATGGCAGAGATCAGTATAAAAGATACCGGCATCGGCATTGACGCCGAACACCACAAGATCATCTTTGAAAAGTTGTATCAATTGGGAAAGGTAGAGCTTCATTCCTCCAGCCGCACAAATTACAAAGGCGGAGGGGCCGGGCTTGGGCTTGCCATTTCAGCGGGTATCGTCAAGTCATTTCAAGGGAGCATTTGGGTGGAGAGCGATGGCCATGATGAAGAACAATTCCCCGGAAGCACCTTCTTCATCCGCCTGCCTTTGGCAAAATAAGAAACCCTTCTTAAACATAAAAAGAAGTCTGGGTCGTGCAACCCAGACTTCTTTTTTAATTATTTCATTCCATTTTCTTTGTGATTTGAAGCGTCTTCTACAGTGAACATCCCATCGATCTGATCTCGCAAAGGTGACAGAATGCCGATGTGCATAAGCATCAATGCTGAAAGAGAGATCATTACGATAAAGATCGTAAAATCGCCCAGCGCCATCCAGCCATTTGGATCATTGGTAAACACATAACGATATACGATCACAAACAGATGAAGAACACTAATAATAAGAAGTGGAATGGCAAATGGGCGCAGGTCGTTTCCTTCTATAAGCAAATGCAAACAGATCAGCACAAATAACCCGCCGAGCAGCATCGTTAAATACGCCCAAAAATGCGGGGCATCATAAGTCTGCATATACAGCTTTAGAATCACCTTAATGTATAACATACCTACTGCGGCGAGGCATCCCCAGGAATAGATCTTAACAATAATAGGATACACCAAATTACCAAACCCGCGAATGCTAACCAGCCCTACTCCCCAGCCGAAAAGAAATGCGACCCCCAACACAAACAACTTTACGAACACTCCTTCCAGGCTATTGAAAAGGCCATCATTGAAAACATCAACGACCAGTTTTCCCGCTCCAAGCATGGATACGGTCAAACCAGCAAGGCTAACCAACATTGTGACCAGGCTCAACATCCCCCGCGTATCCACTCCGTTCTTTCGCGGCCGAGTCTTCTCTTCCACAAAAGGCTGGACATGAGGCAATGGTTTTTGTGGATCCGTCATAACATACTCCCTGCCTGAAAAAATCAAAAACTACTTCATTTTTTCACGAAAATCATAAATACCATCATTAACCGACCAGCGTGCGCCACATTTCGGGCAGAGCAGGTGAGACTGCTTATCCTTTAGATCTCCGCTGCCGCATATCGGGCATTTGAACAATCCGATCACATTCATTGGGAGTTCAATCTTTTGAGAATTTCCTTCAACTTTAGCCCTCACAAATACGCTGGGCGTAACCTGCCACAAAGCGCCTGTTGGCTGGAAGAAACCATCCAACGCTGCAAGCAATTTGGCTGGAACCAGGCGTTTTAAAAAGCCAAGACGGAAATGTGAAACCGTAAGCGTCTTTTCAATTGTAAAACCAAGTTCACCCAGCCAAGCGCGGATGGCCTTTGGGTGAAAGTCAAAATTCAGTTTGACAAATTCCACAGGCTCCAGAGTGAATGGGTTCCAATCCTGTTTGCCGATCAAATACCGCAAAATGGATTTGAGGTTCAGCTTGTTCGCAAACTCAAGAATAAAGACCCCGCCGGGTTGTAAAATGTTCCTCACCTGGCTTAATGCCTTTGGAGCATCTGCCATGTGATGCAGGGCACGGATCATCGTAGCAGAATCAAATATCCGGTCCAGAAAAGGGAGGCGGTAAATATCCGCAGCGACGTAAATATATTTGTCGGAGCGCCCCAATTTTTGCTGGGCCTGAGCCAATTGCGTGGTCGAATAATCCAACAGTACGATGCGGTCAAAGCCGGAATAGCGAGGCGTGTTGCGGCCTGCGCCTGCGCCAAGTTCAAGCATGAGTTTTCCGCTCTTGGGGAGCATCCTTCTCAGGGCAATGGCTTCGGCGCGGTCTTCATATTCGCGCCCGCCTTGTTCCCAGAAAGATTGCTGGTAATCGGAGCCTTCGTAGTTACAAACGGGTGGTGTAGTCATATGTTTATTAGTTTAGTGGTTTTTTAGTGTTTGGTCAAACAACAAAATAGCCGAACGGCCTACGGCCGTCCGACTATTAAAATACGTTGACCTTT
>CAZHOX010000001.1:0-34431 GCA_964534345.1 uncultured Anaerolinea sp. | reverse complement strand
AACAAAATAGCCGAACGGCCTACGGCCGTCCGACTATTAAAATACGTTGACCTTTCTTTGTAGAAACTACTATCGGCCGATGGCTCGGTACGTGAAGCCCATTTCCTGCATCAGGCCGGGGTCGTAAATATTGCGTCCATCGTAAATGACCGGGGATTTGAGCAGGCTTTTTACCTTTACCAGGTCAAGCTGTTTGAACTCATTCCATTCGGTAACAACGATCAACGCGTCACAATCCTTCGCCATTTTGTACGGTTCATCGTAAAAATCGACCGCAGGGAGGATGGGGCGGGCAACATCCATTGCCACGGGGTCATAGGCACGAACTTTTGCGCCAGCTTTCACCAACTCTTCGGAGATATCAATCGAGGGAGCATCGCGCATATCATCTGTATTGGGTTTGAAAGCGAGGCCAAGCAAACCAATGGTTTTGCCTTTCAGGCTTCCACCCACCATCTTTTCGACGTGGTCCACAGCAGCCTTGCGGCGGTCGTAGTTGACTTCCATCACATCGTTCAAAATGCGGGGGTTGAGTCCCTTTTCTTTTGCCATGAAAGCCAACGCTTCTACATCTTTGGGGAAGCAGGAACCACCCCAGCCGAGGCCGGCATCCAAAAAGTGGCGGCCAATGCGCGCATCGTAGCCCATGCCTGCGGCCACTTCCTTCACATCCGCACCGACGAGTTCGCACAGGTCGGCGAGTTCGTTCATGAAAGAGATCTTTGTGGCAAGGAAAGCATTGCTGGCATATTTGATCATTTCTGCTGTGCGCAGGTCCGTAATGACAATAGGGGCGCGCAAGGGCAAATGCAGGTGTGCTACTTTGTTCGCGGCATCTTTATCCATGGAGCCAATGACAGTGCGGTGCGGGTTTGTAAAGTCGCCAATGGCAGAACCTTCGCGCAGGAACTCGGGGCAGGAGACAACTGAGAATTCAACCGGCTTGGGCTGGGCACCCTTCACAATGTCAGCAACCCAGTCACCGGTCCCGATCGGAACCGTGGATTTGTTGATGATGACCAGCGGAGCGGTCATATTCTCCGCAATGGATTTGGCAGCAGCAGCCACATATTGCAAATCTGCGGCGCCTTCTGCGTCTGAGGGAGTCCCCACGGCAATGAAGGCATATTCAGCATCTTTCAAGGCTTCTTTGTAGGAGGTGGTAAAAGAAATACGCCCCCCATTTACATTGCGTTTGACCAGTTCATCCAGCCCTGGTTCATAAATAGGCATAATGCCTTTTTTGAGATTTTCCACACGCTGTTCATTCACGTCCAGCGCAACTACGCGGTTGCCAAGATCTGCAAAGCACGCAGCTGTTACCAAGCCGACGTATCCTACGCCGACAACACAAATTTGTTTCATAGTTTTCCTCTTAATTGAAAAATTTTTCGAAATGAACCACCATTACTTAACTCTGCTCAACCAGTGGTCCACAGATTCTACAAGTTCGAGCAGGTCCATGGGTTTGGTTATATATTCGTCACAGCCTGAATCCATGGCACGTTGTCGATCTCCAGGCAGTGCATGGGCGGTCAACGTGATCAAAGGGATGGACTTCGTGCGCGCATCGTTCTTTATCAGGCGCGTGGCAGTCCAGCCATCCATCTCAGGCATTGCAAGATCCATAATGATCAGGTCTGGCATTTGCTTGGTGGCGGCATTGACCCCGTCGCGCCCGTTCATCGCCAGAAAAGTGTCATATCCATTCTTTTCAAGGATGAATCGTACAAGCTCGTAGGTATCCATATTATCCTCAACGACGAGGATACGGCCTTTGCTCATCCCTTAAATATACTACGTCTCATAGATGCGGGCAATGTGTATATCAGCCCAGATGAGTATAATTAACCAATGCGACTGCTCTTTGTAACCGATGCCCGTTCCCCCATTTCTCAAAATTGGATGCGTTTTTTTGCAAATAGAGGCGATGAAATCTACATTGCCAACACTTTTCAAAGTGCAGCTATGGATTTCCCCGTTAAGCGGATGGAGTTCATGCCTGTGGCTTTTAGCTCGGCGAAAAAGAAATCTTCCCGCCCAGGCTCCGCCTCTTCCCGGACCCTGGGCCTGCGTACGCTTATCAGACAGTGGTTCGGCCCCCTCACCATTCCCCGCTCCGCGAAGAAATTACGCGCCTTCATCCAAGAGGTGCAGCCGGATATTATCCACGCTATGCGCGTGCCGTATGAAGGGATGCTGACAGCAGCGGCGTTGAGCAGTAACCACAAAGCGCGATTCATCGTTTCCATCTGGGGCAATGACTTTACCCTGCACGCCCCAGCCTCGCCGCTGATGAGATACTACACAAGGCTGACGATGAGCAAGGTCAATGCCCTGCACGCAGATGTGGAACGCGATATACGCCTTGCTCGAGAATGGGGTCTCAGCGAGGAAAAAGCCACTTTGGTGGTACCAGGCAACGGCGGAATCCGAGGTAATGTTTTTTATCCGCCAAAAGAACCAGTAAATAATCCCATCATTATCAACCCGCGCGGGATTCGGCCCTACGTCCGCAATGATGTGTTTTTCAAGTCTATTCCGCTGGTGCTGGCAAAGCGAAGTGACGCGCGTTTTCTGTGTACTGGGATGCAAGGCGAAGCGCAGGTGATGGAGTGGATTCGGGACCTGGGCATTGAGCATGCCGTAGAGTTGCTGCCATTGATGCCGCATACGGAGATGGGCAATGTGTTTCGCAGCGCGCAAATTGTGGTTTCGCCAGCCATTCACGATGGCACGCCCAATTCGTTGATCGAAGGCATGGCTTGTGGATGTTTCCCCGTGGCGGGCGATCTGGAATCCATCCGCGAGTGGATCACGCATGGGCAGAACGGATTGCTCGTGAACCCGAATGACCCGCAGGCAATTGCAGATGCAATTTTGTTGGGCTTGGAAAAAGAAGACCTGCGGCGCAATGCCGCAGGTCTGAATGCAAAGATCATCTCCACCAAGGCGGAGTATGGGGCGAATATGGAAAGAGTGAGGAGCTTTTACGAAGGAACAATTGTTAATTGACAATTGTCAATTAACAATTACATTTCTCTCGGCGTCCGCAAGGTTTCCAAACGATTGCGTAATTCGATACGGCGTGAATCTGCCGAGTGACGAACATCATTCATAAAGACCTGCCCGCGGTCACGGAGTTGGCCGCGCAGCTTTTCACCAGATTCAGGGGCTAGCAATAACGCCATTACTCCCCCCACCAAAGCGCCTGTAAAAATCCCGATCAAAAAGCCAAACATTCTACGCATGTGAATTCTCCTTCACGAAAATTATTTATCGAATACTCAAATTATACCCGTGACGGGCATTGTATACTGCATCATTTCAGGGGATGGTTTATATCCCTTGCAAACCTGAACCATGACTGGCCGATTTACAAACTAAATTCAAGTCGTATCGTCACAGAATCATCCACCTCAAGGTCTTCCGATTTTTGGACGCTCTTTCGAATGGGGACAAGATAACGGCCATCTTTGGGGAACAGGGAAGTCTTCCATTCTGTTTTGCCAATCAGCACATGGACAGGGATCACTCCCCAGCCATAGGTCACACTGGCTGAGATCGCTTTTATTTCACGGCTCTGCTCTTCTGGAACAGCGACAAAAAGGTAGGGCGCTGGGCCGCGCCAATAAAAGATTACGCCTTCAAATTTGATGATCATTAATACAGTATATCAAGCGTTCAAAGAACTTGAGCAAAGAATTTCTTAAAAATCACAAAATATATTTCGGCTGACAAACACACTATTTGAACTGTATTGAACGATCACATTGCCAATCTTCTTCAATCTTTTCACACTGAACCTCTATCTGTTTCTCTGTCCATTTCCCATTCATCTTCAGATCAACCGTAATACGGACTGTTGAGAAGGCACCGTCATTACTAATGGTCTGAAAACTTTCATTTTTATATGGCATCCTAATGTTCACAGCCCACTCTGAAAAACTTATTTTGGCTGCTGCTTCAGGTCCATCCATTCTTGAACACTGAACACTAGATGTAACTAAAAGCAAAGTAATCGCGGCAAATTTCAAAATTTGTTTCATTGTTTACCTCGCAAAAGATATCCTTCACATCTGTTATCTACCCACTCCGCAATAAATTTCGAAAGAAATTCCTATTCATTACGAATAGTAGACAACATGGAATTATACGACTCACACAACAACAGACAGTATTGAGAATAATTTGTGAAAGCACCAATAAACTCTCATAGACCATAACTCCTATTAGGATATATTTCAGATAAACTTTTAATACCAAAGTCCCTCTTTTTATGTCATAATAATGCTACCGCACGTATCCGGCAGGAACGTGACGGCACAAATCCAAAAAAACCGAAAGTGCGTGCATATAAGGGTGAAAGCACGTATCGCGGACTCTACCTTTATCGGAGGGTACCTTGTCTACAACAACTATTTCTACTTCCACGTCACAAAACGCTTCGCGCAAAAAAGTGACCACGCTTACGTTCCGCCAAAAGAAGGAACTCGGCGAGGCTATTACCATGTTAACCGCCTACGACTATCCCACTGCCATGGCAATGGATAAGGCAGGCGTTGATTCCATCCTCGTGGGCGATTCTCTTGCGATGGTGGTGCTCGGCTATGAAAATACTCTCCCCGTTACGATGGATGAAATGCTGCATCACGCCCGCGCCGTGGCTCGCGGAGCCAAGTCTGCGCTGCTCGTAGGCGATATGCCTTTCATGTCGTATCAAGTTTCGGTGGAAGATGCCGTGCGCAATGCGGGGCGTTTTTTGCAAAACGGCGGTATGGATGCGGTAAAGCTCGAAGGCGGGCGCGAGCGTGCTGACGCCGTCCGCGCTATCGTCGGAGCGGGCATTCCCGTCATGGGGCATCTCGGTCTCACGCCGCAATCTGTGCATCAGCTTGGCGGGTTTCGCGCACAGGGCAAAACTGCAAGCGCGGCGAAACGCCTGGTGGAGGATGCGAAAATTCTCGAAGACGCAGGCGCGTTCAGCCTCGTGCTTGAGTCTGTCCCTGCGCGGTTGGCAGAATATATCTCCAAACAGATCTCAATTCCCACCATTGGCATTGGCGCAGGCGCAGGCTGTGATGGTCAGGTGCTTGTCACCCACGACCTGCTTGGCTTGTTCGAGCGTTTCACCCCCAAGTTCGTCAAACAATATGCGCAGCTCCATGAAGAACTAAACAAAGCCTTTACCAATTACATTGAAGATGTGAAAAACAGAGACTTCCCTGCCATTGAACATATCGTGGAAATGACTGACGAAGAGTGGGAAGAATTTGAACGTTTGAGTGCCATACACCCAAACTCTCTGGAGAAAAAGCGATGAAAGAAAACCCCATCTTACTGGTTGGCACTGGCGCATTGGCAACCCTCTTTGCCGCACGCTTGAGTGAGGCAGGGCATTCCGTATCCATGTTGGGCACGTGGAAGAATGGGTTGAGGGCGCTGCAGGAAAACGGTGCGCGCATTGTAGATGCGAATGGAAATGAACATGCATACAAAGTCCATGCCACGGATGATCCACGTGAAGTGAGCGGTGCCAAATACGCGCTGGTACTCGTCAAATCCTGGCAGACAGAACGCGCAGCTCGACAGTTAAAAGAATCCCTTGCGGAGAATGGACTCGCCATCACGTTACAAAATGGGATCGGGAACAAAGAAACGCTCATTCGTGACCTGGGAACTGGTCGGGTTTCATTGGGCATTACCACCACTGGAGCCACTCTGGTTGGCCCTGGGCTTGTAAAAATGGGCGGCGAAGGAGTCATCTCGTTGGAACAGAATCAGGCACTCGGTCCGCTTGAGGCGGCTCTTCGTTCCTCCAAGTTTAATTTACAAATTGTCGATGATGCCAAGTCACTCGTATGGGGCAAGCTGGTCATCAACGCAGCCATCAATCCGTTGACGGCTCTGCTGCGAATCCCGAACGGTGAATTGCTTTCACGCCCTGGCGCAAGAAGAGTCATGTCTGCTTTGGCGCGTGAGACGGCGGAAGTTGCAGAAGCAGAGCGCGTTCATTTGCCTTTCAGCAACCCTGTAGATGCGGCAGAAGATGTGGCACGCAAGACTGCCGCGAATATGTCATCCATGTTTCAGGATGTACGACGCGGCGCGAAGACGGAGATCGATGCGATCTGCGGAGCGGTAACCATGCGCGGACAAAAACATGGAATCAAGACCCCATATAATCATGCGTGTTGGCAGTTGGTACGAGCGATGTAAGATAATCAAGTGACTGTCACTTATACAAAAAGGGTGACTTTTATCGGCATTGCTCAGTGACACCGTTTTTGCATTTCCCCAAAACCGCATGGTAAGATAAAGAAAAAATTACCGTTTGGAGGTATTCCCATGCGTAAGTTATTCTTGATCCTGATACTTGGGATCATGTTCGTTTTCCCCACTTTTGTTTCAGCACAAAATAATGTCACGATAGCCAATATGACTGTGCAACTCTGGCCTGAATATGACCAGCCCAGTATGCTGGTGATCGCAGATTTTCAGGTAACGGCTGCAACAGCATTGCCCGTTGCAATGACGTTCCGCATTCCTCAGGATGCAAACCTGGTTGCCGTAGCTTCTCTTGCAGGTGATGGCAGTTTCCTAAATGCCACATTTGATGGCCCGAATGACGATGGCGAATGGCAGACCTTCACCATAACGGTCAGCCAAAGTTCTGTCTATCGTTTTGAATATTATCAACCGCTCACGTTTAATGGGAATCAGCGCGTCTTTTCCTACTTATGGGATGGAGCTTACGCAGTGGATGCGTTCAACGTCCTGGTATTGGAACCCACCGATGTAACTGCTTTTTCAATGGACCCCGCCTATGAATCCATTTCTCAGCAAAATGGAAACAATTATTATGACAGTGGGATCGTACAACTTGCAAACAAACAGCAATTCGTCCTTAACCTCAATTACGATAAAACGACCAACACACTGGTTGCCCCAGCAGATGGGATACAACCCGCTGCTCCTGTGGATGAGAACACGCCGGGGCGCGTCTCCCTAAATAATTCCCTGCCCTATCTCATTGGCGGTCTTGGTGTGGTTTTGATCGTTGGCGGAATTGTGTATTATTGGCGGGCAGGGCGCAAATCTTTCAAATCTCCACGGCGCAGGTCACATGCTCATCATGAAGGCGAGGAGAATACTGAAGATGCCTACTGTCCACAATGCGGGGCGCGGGCAAAAGGTGGTGACCGCTTCTGCCGCGTCTGTGGCGCACGACTGAGAAATCAAGAAGCTTAAGTTCACATCATAAAATAAAATGGCCGCCCCATGGGGCGGCCATTTTATTTTATGAACTTATTACTTTTCCGGTGCGCCTAAATCAATCCACTTAATAACGTTGTTTAATTCTTCGTTTGTAAAGTTAGAGAAATGATCTGCAGACTGGATCTGAACCAGCAAGCTGTTGGCAGAATCACCCGGATTGATCACTGCACCATTCTGGCTGCCCTTCATCAAAGAAGGATATGTGGAAAGATCGAGTCCTTCCGGCGCTGCATCCCCTTCAATATGGCAGCCCGTACAATTAACTGTGAAAAGAACACCAATATAATTTTCGTATGTTGGGTCACCTGTCAAAACTGGAACTTCCAATTCAGGTTCAGGAGGAGGTAACTGGCTCTTGATGATCTCGCGCAAAGCAGGCGCATCAAAACCTGCAAAGGTAAATACGTTTCCGTGACAAGCACTGTTGGAACAGAAGGAAGTATTACTCGTACCACCCGGATCCTTTGTGTCATGGCAATTCGAGCAAGAGGGGCCAATGGCCTGATTGTGCATACTTATCCAATTTGGATTTTTATGTGTCTCTGGCTCAGGTCCGCTGCTAATTTCGATCTTGGTAACAAAATCATCCGGGCCGGAAACAACTGGCACCGCATGGCACACATTACATTCGAGACGAACCGCTTCATCCTCCGCGTTTAGATGCTTGCCATCATGACAGCGGAAACAACCTGGAGAATCAATGTGCCCAAGGTTGTTCGGGTAGGTTGTCCAATCGATCTTCTGATCATGAAATACAGTTCGATCGTAGATCGCTTGAATTTCAACAACAGCATCCTTGATCGCCTGGCCGTTCTGGCTGTAATAATCAAAGAGATTTCTCTTGTAATCCTCTTCGATATCCGCAATGGCTTTTACGGCTTCATCACGAGAGGCATATTGCACTGACAATACTGCGACCGCTTTTTGATGGATCAATGGGATGGAAGGGTCGATCAGGCCGCTCGACATGGATTCATCGACTGACTTGGATGGTTGCTTGAAATTATGGGTCACGCGATTATGGCAGGTGACACAATCCATTTGTTTAAGCTTGCTCTCGTCAATTGTGGAAGTGTCAAAACCAGATTCAACATCTGTATATTCAGTGAATGTGCCATCTTCATTGTATACACGCACATACGGGATAACCTGACTTAACTCATCTTCCGAGTAATACAGCACCTTGCTTGTAATATGCCAGTGAATACCACGTGCATTTCCCTGGCGGGCATCTCCACCGCCAGTTTTCATAATGAGATATACACTGGATTGGGTATTCTCGCGGTCACTTGCAAAATGATTAATCTGACGCAAGCTGTCATCCGTAAAGGTTTCAGGACGATGACACTTTTCGCAAGTATCCAAAGATGGCCGCAGCGCTCTGGCTCGGATGGGATATTCATAAAGCTTGAATATCTCATAATAAGATTCCTTAATGCCTTGTGTTTTACGCATGGCCTGATCTACGAACGAGGCACGTCCAATATGGCATTCCTCACAGGTAACATTTGAATGCGGCGATTGCTGGAAAGCTGTACTCTGCGGAGGCATCGTATGGCAGGCTGTACCGCAGAACTGGTTCGAATTGGTATATTCCCATGTATGAATCCCTCCAAATGCCACACCGATGAAGAGGATAATCAACACCACATAGGGAAGAAAGAACATCCACCGTGGAGAGCCTGCTTCAGGATAGAAGAATTTTTTTAATCGTTCACCTAATCTCATTTGTACTCCATTCTTTGGCTGCTACTTGGTTTAATGAATAACCGCAGCCATGAATGAAACAACTCATGGCTGCGGTTATTTTTTTAAATTAAGGCTGCGGGGTTTGCGGCGTATATATTTGTGTTTCAGTTAACGGTTCAATGGTAGTAAGGGATGTTTCTTCTGCGTTGATGAAGCCATAGATACCACCAAGCATGGCAACGGTCAGCACTGCGGCAATGGGGAAGTAAATCATCTGTCGTTTTCGCAGGGTCTTTGCATCTGGGCGGCGGTGGACTCTGCCAGATTTAATCTCTTCGAGTTCCAGCGGGTGTTCGTGCAGCATTTCCTCTTCGGTCTGCATACCAGTGAACATGGCCTTATTGAAACGTTTGATATGTACGCCATACATGTGCCAGATAATGATGGCAAGCACTGCAAGAACAGCTTCGCCTCCATGGGCAGCTTTGGCAGCAGGCACGAATTCACCGGGGAGGAATCGGGTGGCAGTGATCGGATTCCACATCATGAAACCTGTTGCCCCCATCACGATGGCGCCCCATGCGAAAGCCCAGTATTCCATCTTTTCTTCAAAGGTATAACGCCCCATCTTGGGGTATTCCTTTACAAAGCCAATATTATAGAGAAGAGCCTGTATACCATCTTTTGCATCCTGCAAGGAGGGGAGCATGGACATCTTATCTCTCAACACCATGACACTATAGCCCATAACAAGGATATGCCAGGCAGTACCGAACATCATCACAATCGCTGCTATATGGTGGATCATACGCAGGTTTTCGATGCCGCCCAGAGCCTGTACAATGGCAACTCCAACTGTTGATGTGGGGAATCTTTGAGGCAGACCTGTCAACCCAAGGGTGCTGAAGGATAGCAGCATGGTCAGGTGTTCAATACGCCGCCAGATGGGAAAGCGCTCATATAGTGGTGAGGTATTTTCGTTTTTCTTGCTCATGCGTGCTTGACTCCTTTTATGCGGTTGACGATACGCCTGTAAATATCGGTTAGCACGAAAAAGATCATTCCGCCAAGTACTGCAGGGATGAAGAACTTATAAAACAGATTCACGGCATACACGATCGGGAAGTTTTCCGGGCTGGGGGTGTAATGGCTCATCCATGCATCTGGAAAGTTGGCGGTTGCATCAGGATGGCAGCGCTGGCATTTAATTAGGAGATTTTCACGCAAGGCAATGCCGGTGGCAGGATTATCTACCTTGGAAATATCATGCACGCCATGGCAATCAGTACAGACGGGCTTATTGGTGGGCTGATCTGGGAACTGTTCTTCAAAAAGCTTAACAGTGGTGCCGTGGAAATCTGCCACATAGGAGTCGAGTACATTGGTGGAAATACCGTACTTTTCCATGATGGAGGCATCGGTGTGACACTCAGCACACAGGTAGGGTGTGCTGTTGCGGAATGTTACCGTGGTTGGGTCCTGAATATTATGCACTCCATGACAATCAATACAAGTCGGCACATCGGTATTTCTTTCTTCAAGAAGGGCATTTCCGTGAACACTGTTCTTGTATGCATCATAAATAACACTATGGCATTTCGCACATGTTTCTGGAATATGAATACGGGCTGAAGGTGTTAATTCTCCGCTGCTTTGGCCTGTGAGGCGTGCCTGTGTATGAGGATTGTGGCAGTCCATACAGACGGCTGCGTCTTTGTTACCTTCATCCAATGCTTTCTGATGGACGCTGTCATGTGCATTGATGTATTGTTCTTCGTGGCATTCTTTGCAGGTTTCTGTAAAAGTAAGTGTGAAATCGCGAACATTTTTTACTTTTACATCTGGATGGGGGTAGTCGCTTATATTCGTATGACAATCCACACAGTTAAAACCTTCTTCAGCATGTACAGAGGTTTTGAACTGAGTCGGGTTGATCGTAACAGGAAGGGATTCCTTGCCTAGAGTTTTATCTATGCCTTCTTCTTGATGGCAGGCGAGACAAAAATCGTTGGTCGGTTTATCCTCCTGAAACGCAGGGGCGGCCTGAGCAGGTGTGACTAAAGCTGCCAAGGCGTACAGTAAAATTCCCAGTCCGAGAAACATGCTAAAGATTGGAATGAGGCGAGTCGAGGGAGCATTTTTCCTAAGGCTCATTACATTCTCCTGTTATATATTAAGGAAGTTGTGCGCAATTATAGTCTGTAAGGCTACATACATCAAAACAACGGCGAGCGCACGAGCGCCCGCAATTGTTTTGATAAGTGAGCAGCGTGTAAACGCCATCAATTTTTCTTGTCCGCGGTAAATTGGTCACCGTTCAGGCGTTCGTACTCTTTGCCATGGAATTCGCGCATTTCCTTTTCACTGAGCCGGCCGGTGAAGATGCTTAAGTTCAGGCGTTCTATATGAACGTGATAGAAGTGCCAAACAAGAATAAATATTGCGGCGACAACGGATTCGGTGCTATGTGCCATTTTGGAGGCAGGGACGACCCCGCCGGGAAGGAATTTCGTGAACTGCACCGGGAACCAAATGATAAAGCCACTGATTCCCATAAGCGCAAAGCCAAAAAACAGGAACCAATACGTTACTTTTTGTTCGAAGTTGTATTTACCAAAAGCAGGTTTTTCCTTGCGCAGGAACAGGAGGTACTGGATCATGTGCCATGCATCGTATACATCCTGCATAGTGGGGAACATTGCCGCGGGCATTTTGCGGCGCGCAAGAAGGTAAATAGCGCGCCCCACGTGATAGAGGGCTTCCATGGCAAGAATGAGGGCAGCAATATGGTGAATCTGACGAACAAGATCCAACCGCTCAGGGGTGGATAGTAGATCCTGGCTCCATGACATATCGCGATATTTCTGCGGCAGACCTGTTAGCAACAATACCAAAGTGCTCAGAATGAGAACGCCATGTTCCCACCGTTGGCCCAAGGTAAAACGTGCAAACGTTTTTTCTTGTTGTGCATATGCACGGCGATTTGTTTTATTTACACTCATGACAGAGTACTCCTCACACGATCCACAATGGATCGAATGATTTGCAAGGCGACATAGACTATACAGGACCACAGGATAAAGGGAGTAAAAGATGTATAGAATTTATCCACATAGTATAAGAAGGGGGTACGCTCAAGGCTGATTTCATTATGACCTGTCCAAGCGCCGGTCCAATTTGGGCCTGCATCTGGATGACATTGACGGCAAGTTTCGAGTAAATTTGCCGGGTTGACCTTGGATTTGGGGTCATCGGTTTTAAGCATATCATGCACGCCATGGCAATCTGTACAAACAGCGCTATCGTGCCAAACTGCTCCCCAACGAGCCTTGTACACTGAAATATCCACTCCATGCCAGGAACGCTTATAAATACTGTACACATCTGAGGATAGGCCATACTTATCCATCAATTCTTTGTCTGCATGGCATTTCGCACAGAGTTCAGGACTCTGTACACGGAATTCTTCCGTTCGCGAATCTTGAATGTTATGTACACCGTGGCAATCGGTACACACGGGAACATCCGGGTTATCCTCTTCAAGCAGTGCCGCGCCGTGTACGCTTTGTTTGTATGCATCTACAATATCTGTATGGCATTTACTGCATGTCTCAGAGATGCGAGAACGCGGCTCATCTGGGGTAAGGGTGTCGTGATGTCCATGGCAGTCTGTACAGACTGGGGCATCTTGGTTTCCTTCTGCGGCAGATTGTGCGTGCATGCTATCCTGCGTTTTTTCATAATTCGCGGAATGGCACTTCTCACACGTTTGATAATAATTAAGAGAGAGTTCGCGTTTATTTTCGTATTTGATCTTGGGATGCGGGTATGTAGAAATATCGTTATGGCAGGCTTCACATTCGATACCCTTACTGCTATGTACCGAGTGATCCAACTGATCCTGAGATACATAAAGGGAAAGTTTTTCACCGCTGGGGAGGGTCATGCTCAGGTTGGAATCGCCATGACAGGATAGACAATATTTTTCAGTCTCCTGTGTTGGCGGTTTGGCGTTAACTGGAAATACCGTAAGGGCACTAACCAGCAAAATAATAACGCCTGCCAATATAAACCATGATGCCTGACGGTGCAAATTGCGCAGTGTCATTGGTTATGACTCCTTTTTCTTTGGAGTAACTGGTTTCTTTTTCCCACTTTTTGGTTGTTTTTTGGGCATAGCCTTGGGTGATGAAGCCGGCGTTTGAGCTTCGGAGGCGACAGGTATTTGCTGTTTCACTTCATCTTCCTGCACCATGCTCTCTTCTTCTGCCTGGTCAACGATCAATTCCATGCGTCGAAGAAGGTAAGAGACGCCAAGCAAAATCCCCAACGGCACCAAACATCTCAGAACAAACAGCAATCCCATAATAACGGGGCTGGTTGAAGTATCATTCATCGCTTCGCCCTCCGCAATTGGAGCGTTCAATTTTTGCAACGTGACTTATCAGCATCGCTTCTCCAAGGTAATCTTAGATTAATTTCAGATAAGTATAACCCCAAATACATCTGAGGCGTAACTTGACATTTGTCATAACTATTGTGGGATATATATCTTCCTGACCAAATAAAAAATCCCCAGAAAACTTATTCCAGGGATTTCAAAGCCGATAAAATGAGAATTTAGTGTTCGCTGTGCTTGCTTTGGAATGGCAGGTACCGCGCCGCAAAGCTAAACATCAACAGCCAATAGGAAATGACAAGGGAGGCTACGGCAAATTCAATCCATGTTGGGGTGTAGGAACTAACGCGGATGATCGGTGTATATGGATCATAGGTGGAGGTGGCGATCAAACCGGCAAAATTGTAATTCCAGCGGGTTAGGATTGCTGCGAAAATGGGGATCACAGAGAAGGCCATCAGATAACGGAAGTTCTTTACCGATTTCGCGGAAAGAAGCACAGACCCCGCTATCGCTGGCAAAAGCGCCTGTCCAAGCCAAAAGGCAAGGGAATAAGGAGCAACAGCATTCAAGGCTTCGGTTTGCAAGCTGATGTTTCGGTCAAAAGAATAGTAATTGGTAACAGCCCAGTCCCATAATCGCAGATAGGTTAGTAACAGGGTTATACCGCCTGCAATGCGTGCCACATCATACAAAGTATCATCGCTGACCATTCCTGGGCGCATTACACGAAAAACGAGAGTACCCATGAAGAACAAAAGCGCTATTCCGCCGCTCATGGCAGAAAAGACGAACTGAACCGGGGCGCTCTGATTGAACCATACACCCCGTCCAAACAGTACAGAATAGGTAGCGCCAAGCGAAGCCTGATGCAGCAAAGAAAGTGTCAAACCAACCACTGCAAGAATAGGGCCAGCCTTATGAAACCAGTGGCTTAATTTCTTTGCAAACGCCACAACTTTCTTCAAGACGGGGAACTTTTCATGCAACGGGTCGCCATCAAAAAACGGGTGTTCCACGATTATAGGAACAAGCTCTGCTACGAGCACCGTCAAATACAACACCACACACATGGTGACTTCCCAAAGAAGGGAATGGGGCTGCCAAAAAACAATCGGGTGCCAGAAACGGAAAGGCTGTCCAAGATCGAACAACAAAACCATTCCCGCAGTGGAATATCCAAGAAAGCCGAGCAATACGGCAAGCTTGCCGATCACCTCAAATCTTTTAAGTCGCAGGAGATATACGATCACTCCAAAGACGAAAGCTGAACCTCCCAACGAAATGGAGGAAAGATCAATGGAAATCCATAAACCCCAAGGGACTTTGTTCGAGAGACCAGTCACTTGCAACCCGTCTCGCAGGACAAAGAACACCCCCACTAACCCAAATAAGACACCTGCTAATAGGAGGGCGATCCAATATGGGAAGATATCAACATACTTACTACCGAAACGGAGTTTTGGGTAATTAATAGTTGTTTGCATACCTAACTCCCTTGAAAACGATTATCCGAATGTGTATCCGGAGGAATGTAATATACACGCGGTTCTGTGCTGAGTTCTTCACGCAACCGCAGGGTGATCTCTGCCTGCGCCAATGCCACCGATACCGGGCTTTCAGGGTCGTTCATATCGCCAAAAATACGGGCCTGAGTAGGGCAGGCCACTACACATGCTGGCGTTGCCTGCGGGTCAATACCAGGGACCAGAGCACGTTCCAAACCAGCATCGATACGATGCGAGCAGAATGTACATTTTTCCACTACGCCACGCGGGCGATTGGGTACTTCCTGATAACCAAAGTCCGGTGATTGCGGGCTAAGCGCGATAGGCTCTTTCCAATTGAATACACGTGCATCGTATGGGCATGCAACCTGGCAATACCGACACCCAATGCAGAGGTCATAATTCATTGCAACGATTCCATCGGAACGTTTGTAAGTAGCACCAACTGGGCAAACATGCACACAGGGTGCTTCATCACAATGCATGCAAGGACGGGAAAGAAAGAACTCCTCGCCCGATTGAGTAGTCTCATTGGTAACAACGCAATAACGCATATCATCTGCAAGGTTATTGATCGCTTCACAAGAAAACGTACAATACTGGCAACCAATACACAGGTTGATATCGATCAACATGCCCCACTTATGGCCTGTACCATCTTCACCGCCAGACGAAGCACGGGCTTTTGTATTACCCATAAAAAGCTTCGTTACACCGGCAGCGCCCGCCAACGCACCGGCAAGTTTTATAAAATCGCGGCGGGATGTAGTGCTCTTCTCTTCCGGAGCGGGTTGTTCTTTTTCAAGTTCGCTCATAATCAGCCTCCATTATGTTCGGCAAAACCGACGGAGCTACTCGCCGTTTGAAGGTTTACCGGGATCCTTACCAACCAGTGCCCATGTAATAACGCCGCCGATAAGCATACCTGCAAACATAAGCGTCCAGGGGGGCATATTCACGCCGCCTTTGACAGGCTCTTCAACAATCGCTTCTGTTACGGCTGGCTCAGGTGTAATCTCAGCCATTGCTTCCGGCTTATCCATCACCCTTATTTCAAGTCCTGCATCTAACATGCGCTTGGATTCGTGAAGGTCTGTGTGGCACTCATCACAAGTTGCTACTGCAACCACCAGAGTGTGGTTTTTATCCTCTCCCATGTGGCAATTGACGCAGCTTAAGCCTGCCGCGAAATGCGTAGAGTCAAGCATGTTCTTTGTTTCGCTCTTATGGCAGTTCTCACAAACTGTACGTGAACCCTCAGAAAGCTTTAAACCCTGAGAATGCTGTTCATGACAGCTAATGCATGTCAGACCAACCTGTCCATGCTGGCTGATCGCCAATTGGCCGGCAATATTCTCACCCGCAACCTCAGCATGGCAAACTAAGCAGGTAGTCTCTTCACTTTCAACAGTGTATTTGGCAAAATCTGGATGTTCCCCGCCAGTATTATCTGCCAGTTTATGGCAAACAACGCAGCTTACATTCGCATCTTTATGATGACTGCTACCCCATAATTCTGCAGCCTGATCATGGCAAACCAGACAGTCTTTTAAGTCCTGTTTGGCTGGTACTGTTGCTGAGACATTATTGGATGGTAAAAATACCAAAGCAGCCAGTGCCACAACAAAGGTTAGGGCCCCAATATATAAAAGCATTTTTTGATTTTGTTTCATTGTTCACATTCTCCGTGTAAACAAAAAGATTTGTTCCAGATGATATTACTTCCTTAAAAACTTATGAGTAAGTGCAAATTGTCACAAACTCGGACAATAGAAGTCATATCACCCTTTTTTGTCCAAGAAACAAAAAAGACGGTCATGCGTAAGCACGACCGTCTTTTTACTAAATACTAGACATTACTGAGCAGGAGCAGGAACTTCTGGACGTGTGTACTTGCTCACGTCGCCGCCCAAATCCTCAATGGAGTCAATCAGGAACTGCATGACATACTTCGGATTGTGAACGAATGCGCCTGGGTCTTTCTGGCTGTATTGATAGTTGAAGGCAGCCTTGACCAAACGAGGTGTCCAAGTGGCATATTGCTTGCCATCAGCACCAAAGAAGTACGGATAGGCATGGCCATCGTATGAGATGTCGCCGCCGTTAGCGGTAGCATACACTTGCATCTGAGCAAAGAGAGCATCAGACAGAGTCTGAACCTCGCCAGCGATACCTTCGGTTACATCACCATCACCATCATAGTCAACTTCGCTTTCGCGAATGGCTGTTGGGTCAGTAGTGTCGTGGCAGGTTTCGCAGGATTCAACCTTGGGCTCAAGAGCATGAACATCATGACAATCCTGGCACTTGTTCATCTTGCCAGCTTCGTCTGCATGCATGTTCTGACCAACGTATTCCTTGCCTTCGTACTGGTAAGCGCCTTGAACATCACCACCGAAGAGTGTTGCGCCTGCGGCGAGATAATGGATGTTCTTAAAGCGGACACCTGGGTCAACCACATCAAGATCTTTGCCGCGCAAAGCAGCATTCATGCTAGAGGTGGATTCGCGTCCCATATGGCAGGAGATGCAGAGGTTGCCATCATCCGCTACGAATTTACCATCGGCATCCTTGCCACCGAGGCTGGCTGTTTTGCCGCTGGGGAAGACAACAGATGCGATCGCATAGCGATCAGGGAAGGATTCTTCGTTGTGGCAGGTCACGCACATGAAACCATTGCTGGAAGGCATGGACTGAACGCCAGTAGTGGAGGTTGCGCCACTTGAAGTCACAACTGTTGTACCGCCATCCTTAAGGAAAGTGGGCAAGCCCTGGGCGGTATGGCACTTCACGCAAGCAAAAGGTACGGTGTAGCTGGGGTTGCCTTCTGCATCGTAATCCCAATCGCGGAAGGGCATGGTGTCGCCAGCGAAGTGGCCTGCATCAGTGCGGGCAAGAGTGCTGGTGTCACCGCCGAGGTCGGCGATCGAGTCGAAGAGCAATTGGACGATGTACTTGTTGCCGTGGGCAAACGCACCGGGATCCTTCATGGAGACCTGGTAGTTGTAGGCAGCTTTGAGCAAGCGAGGAGTCCAATTTGGATAGGCTTTACCATCAGCACCCATGAAATAGGGGTAGGTTTCTGCATCGTAGCTGATATCTGCGCCAGCGGTGGCTGTGGCATAGGACTGGATCTGGGCAAGGAGAGTTTCCTGGAGACCCTGGATCTCATAGTACATGCCTTCTTCAGTGTCGCCATCACCATCATAGTCAGGTGTGGAGGAGACCATACGAACGTTCTTGAGGTCTTCTACGGTGGCAACATCTTCATGGCACAAAGCGCATTGGTCAACCTTCACCTCAAGGGTGTGGGGGTTGTGGCAGCCTGTGCAGGTGTTATAGCCGTCAACATGGGTATTCTTGGCATCGTAGGTGTTGCCATCATATTCATAACCGCCATGAGTCATACCACCATAAAGGGTGGCGGCTGCAGCATAGTAATGGACATTTTTGAAACCAAGGGTGACGTCTTTGCCAGCATCGTCTTTGACCGGAGCAGGCACTTTATCAGGATCAACATCCTCACCGAACTTGGCAATGAGAGCGTCAACACTGACTTTAGACTCACGTCCCTGATGGCATTCCATACAACGGACATCGTCACCAGCCGTAATTTCTACGCCGGAAGGGAACATCACGGTTGTTTTGGAAATGGTGCCGGCATTGTGGCAGGCTACGCATTGAATGCCTTGGGCATGATCGGCAGCCACTGCGGAGTCAACTTTACCAGCTTCAGAACCATCCACACCAAGGTAATCCTGGTAGCCATCACTGGTATGGCACTTGGCACAGGAGGTGGGGACGCCATCTGGGTTTTCGGTGGCATCATCCCAATGGCGGAATGGTTCGTCCGTCACATTGGCATGGGCAGAGCCCTGCCAGTCAGCCAGATAAGGGGTATCTGGTACAGGCACAACAGGGGCTTCTGTTGCTGCCGTGGTGGGTGCTTCTGTGGCTGTTGTGCCGCCGCAAGCCGCGAGGACTGCGCCAACAAGAACCAACACGCCAATCAAAACGAGCATTTTCTTGAAATTCATTGTAGCATTCTCCTTTTTATTAAAGTGGAAAAAAAGCTGAATTATATTGGTACTCGAAACCTCCTTTTCAGGGGATTTTTCTATGTAATCCGAGCAATTACCTCAGAATTCTAAGCATTATGAAGATTAAAAACAAGTTAATTTGCACTATATGCCATGTGACAAAAGTCACGATAATCTAGGTAAAGACTAGTAGATTTTTAGGCTTTATATATGAATATAAGCATAAACCAATGTCTATATGCTAGCGCTACATGATTAAAATGTAGGTTCGCTAAAGTTTTAGATTTTTTGTAACAATGGAGGCTTAGTGCAAATTATTCATTGCTCGAATCGCCTGTACCCAAATCAGGCAAGGCAGTTTCAATTTCCTCGGGGCTTTGGCCTGCTTCCAATCTATCCACCACTTCATTAAATTCTGGGGGCAGGGCTTCACCCGTCTCGCTGCCAAGTTTACGCATCATCTGCCCGAGAGCCTTGGGGTCATTCTCCAGGCCTTCCATACCAGGGAATTCATTTGCCATACTTTCAAGGCGGTTTCCATCTGATCTGGCAATGCGGACTTTCGTCATTCGGCGGCGGACTTTGTCACTTCCACAGTGCGTGCAACATACGGGTTTGTTGCCGTATTCGCTGAAGGTCATGAAAATATCAAAACGCTTCTCGCAAGCTGTGCAGACAAAGTCATAGGTAGGCACATGCTTATTGTACCCGAATCAGGTCCGATTAAGGAAGAAGCGACTGAGACCTTTGGTAAAATACTCCAATGGCAAACACATTCGAACTTCGCAAGCCCGACCCACTTCTCATCGTCATTTCAGGTCCATCTGGTGTTGGCAAGGATTCCGTTGTGCAGCGTATGATCGAGCGCGGATTCCCCTTCCACTTTGTTGTCACCGCCACCACACGTGATAAGCGTGCAAACGAAATTCATGGCAAAGATTACTGGTTTCTATCCAAGGATGAGTTTGCGCACATGATCGAAGAAAATGAATTGATCGAATACGCCATCGTGTACGGAGATTACAAAGGTATTCCAAAAGCACAGGTGCGCGAGGCGCTTGCCAGCGGCAAGAATGTGATCATGCGGCTTGATGTGCAAGGCGCAGAGTCGGTTCGCAAACTTGCCCCTGAAGCATTACTGATCTTTATTACCTGTGAAAGTGAAGAGGAATTGGAACGCCGCTTGCGCGAACGCAAAACGGAAACAGCAGATTCTCTTTCTCTTCGCATCGCAACTGCACGAAAAGAATTTCAACGCCTCGATGCGTTTGATTATGTCATTGTCAATCAGGATTTTCACCTGGATGATACGGTGGATAAAGTCCGCGCCATTATTGCAGCGGAACACTTGCGCGTGCATCACCGCAAGGTATCTTTATGATGGAGCCTGCGCCTCTTTCCCCGCCCGAGCCTGCCCCAACAACCCAAACTGTTCGCGTCGCCCTGCCATCCCTAGCGCCTACAGCAACGTATGCCATTATTGGGTTCACTGCATTCGTTTATCTTTTGCAGCTGGCAAGCGTATGGATCTGGGGATATGCCGTTTCTGAAATTGACTGGCTTGAGGTGTATGGAGCGCGGTTCAATGCAGCCATTCGCGCCTGGGAATTATGGCGTTTCATAACGCCTGTATTTCTGCATGGCTCAATGGCACATATCTTCTTTAATATGTATGCACTTCTGTCCATTGGCACGTTTTTGGAACGGCATTTCGGGCATGGACGTTTTATCTGGCTTTATTTTCTAGGCGCATTTACTGGAAATGTATTTTCCTTCCTCTTCACCGGCGAAAATGGATATTCAGTTGGTGCTTCCACTGCGGTATTCGGGTTGATCGGCGCAGAGGTGATCTTCTTTTACCAAAACCGCGAACTGTTCGGAGCGCAAGCCAAGCAGGCGATCAGCAATGCAGTAGTCATCATTGCCATCAATTTATTTATTGGCCTCTCCCCCGGCATTGATAATTGGGGGCACGTTGGCGGCTTGCTGGGCGGCATGATCTTCACTTGGTTTGCAGGTCCCCGCTGGGCAGTAACTGGCATTCCACCTGAAATGAGTCTGGTGGACCAGCGCGAATCAAGAGAGGTAGTCACTGGCATCGGAATCATCACACTTATCTTCGGCGCTTTGGCAGCATGGGGAATGTTCTACAAATAAGCCAAGACCTTACCAAATAAAAAACGCCCTTCGCTTATAACGAAGGGCGTTTGATTTTTACTTACCTAATATGGATTACAAATGACGAGTGCTGCGGGGGTCAAACGCATCGCGCAAGCCATCCCCCAGCAGGTTGATACATAAGATCGTGAAAATGATGAACATACTTGGGAAAACCCACATCCACCATGCACCGCGTTGAATAAAGGATTGAGCGCTGGTAAGCATATTCCCCCAAGATGAGGTCGGTGGCTGCACGCCCAGCCCAAGGAAAGACACGTAAGCTTCATTAAGAATTGCGCCTGCCAACCCAAGCGTGGAAGCGACGATAATGGCGCCAAATGTATTTGGGATCAAATGGCTAAAAATGACACGCATGTTATTTGCCCCAAGAGACTTGGAAGCAGAGACATAGTCCATTTCACGCAGAGAGAGCACATTCGCACGGACAATACGAGCCAGCACCATCCAGGATGTTGTACCGATCACCAGGATCACAATGCCCACACTGCCGCTAAAACTGCGCCCCATCACCGTGATGGTTTGAATATCCCTGCCCAGGTATTTACCCAATACGATCAACAAGAACAATTGAGGAATGGCAAGGATGGCTTCAGTAAAACGCATCAAAATGGAATCGACCCATCCACCGAAATACCCGGCCACCCCGCCAATTAATGTTCCGAGAGATACGGAAATAACCACAGCCAAAACACCTACCAAAAGGGATATCTGCCCACCGTAAATGATACGAGCAAAGATGTCCCGACCGGTGCTATCCGTTCCCATCCAATGCACACTAGTAGGAGGGCTAAGGCGCGCGGCAAGATCAACTTCATTTGCCTTTTTTTCAGGGATAATAATCGATCCGATAATGATGAAAAGCAATAAAAGGATAAATCCGATCCCGCCAATGATCGCCATTTTATGCTTGCGGAACCGCCGCCAAAGAAGTTGAGATGGGCTGAGCGGCGGTGCAATTGTTTCACGACCAAGGGATGGAATAAAAGTATCGGTTTGCGCTGTCATGTAAAGTCTCCCTAGCTCAAGCGGATTCGTGGATCGATCAAGGTGTACAACACATCCGTTACGATCGTCATCAACACAACGGCGGTCGAAACCATCAGCAAAATTCCCAACACAACCGGAAAATCTCCACGTTGTGCATATTCCCAGAAAAGCCTTCCCGTTCCCGGCCACGCATACACAGACTCAGTGACAAGAGCGCCCGCAAGCAGATTGGGGATATCCAAGCCAACAATGGTTACCAAAGGCAATGCGGCATTTCGCAGTGCATGTTTAAAGATCACACTGCGGCCGCTGAGACCTTTGGCTCGCGCAGTGCGGATGTAATCCTGTCCCAAAACTTCAAGCATACTGGTACGAATAAAACGGGCATATCCGGCAGACAAAATAATTACAAGAGACGAAACTGGTAGAACCATGTGGGTGACCATTTCCATAGGGTCTTTTGAATCCCAAATATCTGCACCAGTCGGAAGGTATGGATACCCCCAAGCCTTAAATTGAACAGCAAAAATAAGCATCAGTCCCAGCGCAATAAAGAAGATTGGCATGGAAAAGCCAACAAAGGATAAGGAAGTGATCAAATTATCCAGAAAGGAATATTGCCGCAGAGCAGAAGTAATCCCCAAGACCAAAGCCACAATAATCGTGAGCACCTCAGCAGTTAACATCAGTTTCAACGTCATGGGCATACGTTCGGAGATCATATCTAAAACCGGTTGTTTGGAAAAGAAGGAGTATCCCAGGTCGCCTTGCATGGCAAGACCCAGCCAACGGAAGTACTGTACTGGAAGCGGGTCATTCAACCCAAGCCGTTCACGAAGCGCCTCCTTATCCTCTTCTGTCATACGCGGATTGGTGGCATATTGCGCCAACGGATCAGCAGACAAACGCGTTAATATAAAGCAAAGGATTGTAATAATGAGGAGGGTGAACAGGGCCTGTAAAAGGCGTCTTGCGATATAAGCCCACATAATAAAATACTCCTTCGGCTGGCAAAAATTTTTCCAAGTATCCTACACGCCTATAATAGCGTCAATAGTTCTATAGAATTGTAAAAAGAGAGGCGGGGATTGCTCCCCGCCTCTCCATAGATCAGCGTGAAACTACTTCACATCCCAAACTTCAGCGTTCCAGTTCATGTTGCTATAGAAACCGAAGGGGCCGGGGACGAAGCGGTCAACATAACCGTACACGTTGGCGCGGGCATACATCATGATCACATAGTATTGATCGAAGATGTACTTCTGAACTGCATCCAAAGCAACCTTGCGGGCAGCAGGATCAGCAGTGGCATTCACAGCAGCCAACATTTCATCCAAAGCAGGATCGCAGATGAGGTAGTTGTTTGCGCCGGAAGGAGAAGCAGAGCTAGGAACAGTGGCGCAGGAATAGCTGTCGAAAACGCCAGTCATTGGGTCAGGATAGAAACCGGTGGTGTAACCAGCCATCTGGTAATTACCAGTGGGCATGATACCGCCATCAGTATAACCAGCGAAGAAGGTACCGCCGGGGGTGTGGTTGGGCTTGAATTCAATACCGATCTTGGCGAGATCAGACTGAACCGCGAGAGCAATGTCAACGCGGAGCTGCTTGTCAGTGGTATCGAAGGTGAAGGAAAGCTTGGTGTCTTCGCCATTGCAATCGCCGTGGCGGATGCCATCATCACCGAGAACATAGCCAGCCTCTTCGAGGAGGGCGGCGGCGGCTTCAGCATCATAGGCATCTGGTGTCAGGCTGCTGTTAGACCAGGCAGAGTTCGGCCACTGGGTAGCAGGAACGGTGGTCTTGCCAGCGAGGAGGCTGTCAACAAAGGCCTGGCGGTTAATGCCGAGGGTAATGGCCTTGCGAACGCGAACATCCTTGAATGGGCAGAAGCCATCCTGATCAGCAGCACCCTTGCCATCTACACCGGCTTTTGTGCCGAGGTTGAAGAAGTAATGTTCGAAATCAGCGCCGGGAACGACCTGAAGGTGAATGGCAGGCTCAAGAGCGCCAACGGTCTCGATATCTGATTCAGAGAAATCAGGGTACCAGTCGATGTCACCAGTTTCGAGGGCGGCGAGAGCGGTCTCAGGAGTGGGAACGAACTTGATGTTGACAACATCGAGATTGGGGCGGCTGCCATAGAAGTTGTCGTTGCGGACAAGGGTCATGTGGTCGCCGGGAACCCATTCGGAGATCACAAAGGGACCAGAAGCAACATCAGGTTGGTGAATGAAAGGATCGCTTTCGAGAGCGGTCTTGCCTTCAAGAATGTGCTTGGGAAGAATGGAGCCGGAATTGTTCGGGCCCTGGGTAAATACGGTCTGCCAGGGGGGATACAGTTCGCTGAAGGTGATAACAACGGTCAGGTCATCGGGGGTTTCGATGCTGGCAATCTTCTCGTACCCAACGCGGCTAAGAGGAGCATTGGCAGGATCCATGATCGCTTCCCAGGTGAACTTCACATCAGCAGAGGTGAGAGGCTCGCCATCAGACCACTTCAAACCTTCGCGCAGTTTCCAGGTGATGGTGAGACCATCAGCAGAAACGCCACCATTTTCGGCAGTGGGGACTTCAGATGCCAATTCGGCAACAAAGTTACCCTGGTCATCCCATTCACCGAGACCAACCATGGTGAGCTGGGCAATCCAGATGGCATAAGACATCTGAGTGAAGTAAGGGATGATGTTATCCGGTTCCTGTGACCAAGCGCCAGTGGCAGACTTGGGCTCAGTAGCAACAGGCGCTTCGGTTGCAGCAGCAGGTGCTTCACCAGCAGGCGCTTCGGTTGCAGCCGGGGCTTCTGCTCCGCCACCACATGCAGCGAGTACAATGCTGGCGAGAACGAGAAGCGACAATAGAACGTATAGATTCTTTTTCACGTTTCTCCTCCTTAGAGAGAATTAGGTTTATGGAGTCATAGAGGGGGAAGATGAATCTTCCTCGCTCTCGTGCCTCCCGACATATAAAATTATACAGCAATTCGTATAATCCATCATATAGGCATAATATACTCAATATTAATTAGCCCTACCCAAGTACGGATTTTGAAGTAAAAACATCTATTTTCACCTCCACCTCTTGGTTTTTTGATCAGCCATAACCCAGTATTCGTGGATGAAGTACCCGCCTCATTCTTAAGCTGACAAATGCTACTTCAGCACTGGGCATTACCCTCCCCGCAACATTCAACAACCTACTTCCAATGCAAAACTTAAATCAAAATGCGGCCAAATATTGGCCGCATTTTGATCATTTAATATTTTACTAACTCTGATGTACAAGCCTTGGGTCAAGTGCATCGCGCAGACCATCGCCGATCAAATTAAAAGAAAGCACAGTGAGCATGATCGCAAGTCCGGGATAGAACACAAGATGTGGAGCCGTGAAGACCTGATTACGCTCAGAACCAAGCATGGATCCCCACTCAGGTGTTGGAGGCTGTGCGCCAAGCCCAAGGAAAGATAGAGCGGCAGCATCCAAAATTGCCGAGGCAATACCAAGGGTTCCCTGCACAATGAGAGGTGTCAGCGCGTTCGGCAAAATACATTTGAATAGGATCTCATATGTGTTGCCGCCCAAAGAACGGGTTGCAGAGACAAAATCCATTTCGCGAACAGACAGGACAGAAGCACGCATAACCCGCGCATATGACGGGATGGAGACAATGCCGATCGCAAGCAGAGCATTGATAAGTCCGGGGCCAAGAACCGTTACGATCGCAATAGCCAGCAAGAGTGACGGGAAAGCCAGCAGCACATCCATAACGCGCATAATGGAATTATCGATCCAACCGCCAAAATATCCAGCCAACGCACCAAGAACGGTTCCAATAATGATGGCAAATGTAACCGTGGAAAAACCGATCATCAAACTTAGGCGCGCACCATATACCAGGCGGCTAAATTGATCACGAATGTTACCGTCAATCCCAGCCAGATGTTGAGGTTGGTCTGCCGGGCAGCCGAGCAGGTGAATACATGGTGCAGTACGGGCTTTGATCTTTTGGGGTGGATCCGCATCCAACATGGAAATGGTTGGATCATACGGAGCGATCAAGGGAGCAAAAATGGCCGTCAACACAAGGATGCCGAGAATGATCAGCCCAGCCACCGCAGAACGACGGCGAACTATTCTGTGTAAGGTGGTTTGCCACATGCTTATGGATTTTGAGGACAAACCTTCTGCATCAAGCTTGGTAAGTATATTGGGTTCAGCAGTCATGTTCGAGTCCTAGTTGAGGCGAATGCGGGGATCAAAATAAGCGTACGAAATATCCACAAGCAAGTTGATTACCACAAAGACCACTGCGATAGTCAATGTAAATGCCTGCACAATGCCATAGTCGCGTGCTGTGATGGCTTCATAAAGGGTACGTCCTACTCCAGAGAGGCCAAAGATCGTTTCTGTAAGTACCGCTCCACCAAGCAGGCCACCGAACGAAAGCCCAATGACAGTGACAACCGGCAAAAGTGAATTTCGGAAAGCATGTTTAATAATGACAGAACTCCACCTTAATCCCTTGGCGCGTGCCGTGCGAATGTAATCCTGTCCAAGCACATCCAACATCGCCGAGCGGGACATACGCGCAATAATCGCCATGGGAATTGTTCCCAGAGCAAGCGCAGGGAGAATAAGATGCTTTATCGAATCCTTCAATAATTCCCAGTTTTGGGTAAGCAGCGAATTAAGAATATTCAGACGGCCCGTAAAATTTAAAAATGCAGCCCATAAACCGGTTTCTGGAACAACCCATCCCCATAATTCATAAAAGGTATCATCCGGTATGCCAGGGCTGACACGACCAGACGGTGGAAGCCAAAAGGGAGTATCTTTCAATAAAAGGGAGAATACATAAGCCAGCATAAGCCCAAGCCAAAAAACAGGCATGGAAACGCCTATATTCGCCCAAACCATGGTAACGACATCTAACCATGAATTATGCTTTACTGCCGAAATAATTCCAAGTGGAATACCAAAGATCATGCTGATGATCAATGCAGCAAGACTGAGTTCAAATGTAGTGGGGAGTCGTTCGATCAAAAGACGCGTCACAGGCATTCCGAGACGGAATGATTCGCCTAAATTTCCACGCGCCATGTCGCTGACATAAATACCAAATTGCGTGAGGATGGGCTCATTCAGCCCCTTTTCCTGAATAAAACGGGCGCAGACTTCTTCTGTAGCTTTTTCGCCAAGAATTGCGCGGCATGGGTCCCCAGGGATAAGACGCCCAAGCGCAAACGTAACAAGTAAAATACCAAATAATACCGGAATGGATGCTATCAAACGACGAAGGATGTACTGGAACATCATAGGCAAGGTCTCCCTGCGAATACGGGATGGCGGGTTACCGCCATCCCGTATTTTCTTTCAAACTTGGGTCAAATACGAACTAGGAACCGGGTTTCTTCATCAAGCCCCAGAGATAGTCGTAGTAGCTCCAGATGTTGCTGTTACCGACATGGGTGGGTGAAGCAATGTTCAAGCCCATGTTGAAGGTCGCAACTACATCAGTAGCATCGAAGTCAGAACCATCATGGAACTTGACACCCTGCTTCAGAGAGCAGGTCCAAACGGTGAGGTCTGCGTTCGGGTCGCAGGACTCGGCGAGCACAGGTTCAGTGGCAGTGCCGTTGACTTCATAGCCATAAAGGGCTTCCATCACCTGATCGCAAGCGCGCAGGGATTCGCCATCGGACTCGTCAGCACAGAACATGCTGATGGGTTCGGCGTTCTGCATCCAAACAAAGGTGTCGCGGTCGCCAGGAGCGGAGAAAGCGAACTGTTCGTTGGTCAGCGGGCTAGCCTGAGGATTGGTCACATCAGCGCGGTAGGCAGTACCGGAACCACCATGTGCCACAGGGATCATCGGAACGTATTCCTTGATCGCATTGTTGGCTTCCACGTAGATGGATTCAGCATCTGCGGGGATACCGATCTGAGCGCCCTGAACCAACAGGTCGGTGTAGGTCGGGGACTGTTCACCGAATTGTGGGTTGGCAGCGCCAAAGTGGTAATCGAGGAAGTTGGTGATGTGCGGGTAATCAGCACCCCAGCCAAGGAGGTACAGGCCATCGAGGCTGCCAGCAGAGGAAGCTTCAATGAAAGCACCGGATTCCATCACAACGATTTCGGCGTCAATGTTGAGGTTTTCCTTCAACTGAGCCTGAATGTCCTGAGCCACGTTACCAACTTGAGGCAGGTAACCGCGGACAACGTCACGATAGTACAGCTTGGTGGAGAAGCCATCGGGATAACCGGCTTCAGCGAGCAAAGCCTTGGCGGCTTCCACATCGAAGTCATACCACGCATCACCGGCGCAAGCGTTCGGGATGGCGCAGGGGGTGAAGTGAGAAGCAACTTCGGAACCAGCAGGGTAGAAGGTATCTACAATGCGCTGGCGGTCAATGCCCATGGCAAGAGCCTGGCGAACCTTCACATCACCGAACGGTTCAAAGGTGTTGGTGATACCAATGTAGAAGGTGTTGAGAGCAGGACGAAGAGCAACCTGAAGGCTGGAATCCGCTTCAACTACAGCGAAATCTTCGGGACCGAGGTTGTCAATGCCATCCACGGTGCCAGATTGCAATTCGAGCAAGCGGGCAGCAGATTCAGAAGACCAGCGCATCACGAGAGTGGATGCAGCAGGCTGCTCACCCCAATATTCGGGGTTGGCAACGAAGGTCACGCTTTCACCGCGGGCCCATTCGCTTACCATGTATGGGCCGGTGCCGATGGGCTTCTCAAGTCCTTCGCTGGTGCGGGTGGTGTCGCCAGCGGTTGCCTCAAGCCATTCGGAAGGATAGATCGCGAAGGGGCTGAAAGCAATCTTGGAAAGGAAAGCAGGATCGGGGCGGCAGAGCGTAAAGGTGACTGTGTTCGCATCAGTGGCAACAACCGACTGAATTGAACCGATGTAGTCGCCATTACATTCTTCAGCAGGCACAGAGAGTGAGGTGCCATCAAAGGTTGCAATGGAAACATCGGGAATGGGAGCCTCAGTAGCAGCTACTTCGGTAGCAGCAGGGGCTTCGGTAGCAGCAGGCGCCTCGGCGGGCGCTTCAGTTGCTGACGGGGCTTCAGTGGCAGCGCCACCACAAGCAACAAGCACGAGGCTTGCAAGAACCATCAGCGAAAGCAAAACAAAAAGGTTTCGTTTCACGTTCTCCTCCATAGAGAATTAAAAAAGGGGGGTGGATTTTGAGCCAAAAGGTAAGCGGCCATACACTCTCTCTCAGGCAAACTCACCAAATTGACAAGTGCGATTATACACTTAACGCAATATTATAGGATGTCCAATCCCATTTAACCCTACTGTAGAAGGGTTTTTAGGCCAAATCCCACCAATTTTTGTGCCGCAGTTCGGACATTTCCCCTCCCCCGTAATCTGATATTCATGGATAACGTACCCGCGCCTCTTCACCAGCCGGTAGCTACACGCAGGACAATGAGTATCTTCATACTCCCCAACAGTTCCCGGCAAATTACCAGCATACACATATCGCAGCCCCGCCTCACGTCCGATCTCCGCCGCACGGATGAGCGTCTTCGCATCTGTGTTATCCGGCTCGGTCATTTTGTAATCTTTATGAAAAGCGGTCACATGCCACGGAATATCAATGGATTGTTCCGCAAGGAATCTCGCCGCATCCCACAACTCTTCATTTGAATCATTGAAACCGGGGATCACTAACGTCACCACTTCCACCCACAGCCCCGCCTCACGCGCGCGCTTGATTCCATCCAACGTATGTTGAAGTGTGCCGCCCAACGTACGATAGTTCTTATCGTTCATGCACTTCAAATCAACTTTATATGCATCCAAATACGGGGAGATGTATTCCATCGCCTCAGGCGTGTTATTTCCATTGGAAACAAATGCACACATCAGCCCATTCGCTTTGGCTTCCTTGAAAATCTCAACCGCCCACTCACTTGTAATGAGCGGCTCATTATAAGAAGAGACCACCACCGAAGCATTCGTGCTGTTAGCAAGCCGCACAATCTTTTGCGGTGTCATCTCGCGGATGTAATCCACCGAAACATCAGAAGCAGGGTCTCGCATCGCCTGAGACGTGAGCCAGTTCTGGCAATACGGGCAGTGATAATCACAGCCCAACATGCCAAAGGTCAGTGCATTGGTTCCAGGCATCACATGCGAAAAAGGTTTTTTCTCAATCGGGTCACTTTGCAGCGCAGCCACATACCCATGCGGCACGCGCAATATTCCACCCTCATTAAATCTCACTTGGCAAATCCCGCGCTTCCCCTCTCGGATCAAACAACGATGTCCACAGGCAAAGCAACGCACCGAGTTATCTTCGAGCTTTTCATATAACTCGCCTTCAACCGTCAGACCATCGAGGATATTTGCAATCGTACTCATCATTAACACTTTCACAAATAACGACTAACGACTAAAGTCGTTACTACACTTATAATACGCGAATGTTAACCGTCGTCATTCAAGCAGGCGGACAATCCTCCCGCATGGGCGAGGACAAGGCGCTCAAGCCATTTTTAGGACGCCCGCTCATTCAACGCGTGATCGAGAGGCTTACTCCAATTGCCGATGAAATGATTGTAACGACGAATCGCCCTGCTGAATATGGATTCCTTAATCAACGCCTCGTGCCTGACCTTCGGCCTGGGCGCGGCGCCTTGGGCGGACTCTACACTGCCATCGATTCTGCCACCTCTCCATTCATAGCAGTCGTGGCTTGCGATATGCCTTTCGCTAGTAAAAACTTTTTTGAAAGCGCATACAGCCTCATGGTTAAGGAAGAGGCGGATGTTGTCATCGCAAAAACGGACGAAGGGTATGAGCCGTTCCATGCCTTGTATCGCCGCGAGACTTGTCTTCCTGCCATCGAAGCCGCAATTAGCGCAGATCAATGGAAAGTCGTCGCGTGGCTGCCACAAGTCAACGTGCGGACGTTATCGCCTGACGAAGCAAAAGAATTCGACCCATCAGGCTTATGCTTTTGGAATGTGAACACCCCCGAAGATTTTGCAAAAGCCGAAGAATTAGCAAAGTAGGTCACGCCTTCGCGTGACCTACTTTTTATCGGACCACCAAAACCGGACACGGCGCATGAGCCACAACCTTTTGGCTCGTGCTGCCCAAAACCAAACCAGCCAATCTGCCAAGGCCACGCGAACCCATCACAATAATGTTACTACCACGTGTGGTTGCCACATCAATAATGGCTGTCGCTGGGTCGCCTTCGATCATCTCTGAATGAACTTCCCCAGGGATATCACCCACTTCTTTTATTGCTTTTGCGAGAATTTCCTCCGCATCTTTTTTGCGGTTATCAATTGCAAATTGCATATTTGGCTCGCCCAAATATATAGGAATGGAATCATACGAAACTACAATACGAAATTCTTTTGGCTTCATACCACGCGCCATGTCAGCGGCAATGCGGGCTGCGTGAAGAGCGTGTTCGGAACCATCTACTGCCAACAGAATCTTGTCAAACATGTTGTCTCCTTTTGTGTGGGGTACAATTTCAGTATATAACTTTTGTGTCTAAATTTCATTTGAGGAGAGTTTCCACATGTCACTAAATCTCGATGTCATTCGTCAGCAATTCCCATCCTTAAATCGCCCTGCCATTTTCTTTGATAACCCTGGCGGTACCCAGATCGCGAAACAAAGCCTCGACCGCATCACAAAATACCTGATCGAAAATAACGCCAACCATGAAGGTGCATTTGCCACCAGTATCGCTTCCGATGCCGTGTTGGACGAAGCCCATCGCGCCATGGCAGATTTCTACAACGCAGCTTCGCCAGAAGAGATCGTCTTTGGCAACAACATGACCACGCTGACATTGCACCTCAGCCGCTCGATCTCTCGCGATTGGCAGGCAGGTGATGAGATCGTGCTGACGCGCCTTGACCATGATGCCAATGTGACGCCGTGGGTTCTGGCTGCACAGGATAAAGGCGTAAAGGTTAATTGGGTGAATTTTGACGTGGAAGACGGCACTCTCAATCTCGATGATCTGCAAAAGGCACTCGAACGCAAACCGAAACTGGTGGCAGTTGGGTATGCATCCAATTCCCTTGGGACGGTTAACCCGGTGCAGAAGATCACTGAGATGGCTCATGCCGCTGGTGCGCTCGTGTATGTGGATGCGGTTCAATATGCCGTTCACGGCAGCATCGATGTGCAAAAACTCGGCTGTGATTTTCTGGTCTCTTCATCTTATAAATATTAGGCGACACAATCAATAACCGTTCGGGGTCAGTTTTGAATACACACGTGACATAAGCAACCTTTTCTTCATCTTCAATCACCAGGGAGGCATAAACATTCAGCATGTCAACGATATGCTTTCTTGAATCAAAATCTTCTTCTGCTTCATCCAATCCAACGGCAATTTGGCAAGTATATTCTTTCATCGCTTGAAGTTGTTCTGGAGAGTAAGCGCTACTTTCAAGATGGGATACTAAATTAACCCGCTCAGTCGCAAGCGAATCTACAGTATCCTGCAACCGTTGCCGCCGTTCGACAAGCAATTCTTTGGGGAAATTTCCATCAAGATAAAGATCCAGTAATTTTTGTAATTGATCACGATGATCACTCAACAAATCATCAACAACCTGAAGACGTTCTCGAATTGGAGCTTGTTCACGCTCACGGTTTTCGTGGTATTCAGCTATTCCTGCATCTACCGCATCCGGATTTCTGATAAAGGATTTTATCCATTCCCAAATGGTAAAGTCCACATCCTCCGCCTTGAAATACCGTGCGTTATCACATTTGCGTTCATAGTCATCGTATCCACGAGCGACATTACAACGATAGTACAGGCGGTTTTTATATCCATCATTACTTCCACATGCAGCTACTTTTGAACCACAGACTCCGCAAACCAACCTTCGATTCATTAAGTATTGATACTTCAAATTTTTCTTTGCACTGGCGATGTTGACTGCCTTTCTTTCCTGAGCAGCATCCCATAAATCCATATCCACAATTGCGGGGATTTCAACTGCCAACCAATGTTCCTCAGGGTTGTTCAAGTGACGCCCATTCGCGCGCCCATTTTTTCCATAATGCCAAACACCGATATAGGTCTTACTGCTAACAATACGTCCCACAGTGGTGCGAGACCACTTTGTGGAACTTCTGCCGGAAAGTGGCGGAATAGGGACTCCCATTTGAGTAAGTCGACGGGCTACGACACGTGCAGACATAGGTCCTTTCTTATCCTCGCCAAATACATACATGTGATAAATCATCTTCACGATCTGGGCTTCGTCTTCATTTACCACCAATTTACTTTTTCCATCGATTTCTTCAAGTCTGTATCCATAGGGTGGTTTTCCATGAATGATTACATTGCCAGCTTTGATCTTTTGTCGCCGTCCACGAATCATGCGTTCATTGATCTTCAATCTTTCGTATTCAGCAATAACCGCCTTGATGTTCTTGTTCAAACTCCCCTCTGGAGTATCGGGGTATTCGCCCATGACATACTCGATCTGAACACCATAACGACGAAATTCCTGCTCAATGATCAACTGCTTGGCAAGACTTCGGGCGAAGCGGTCAATCTCACGAACCACCAAAACATCGAATTCACCATTCTTTGCCATCTCCAATGCCTGATTCAAGGCAGGAAGTTCAAAGGAAACGCCGGATGCACCGCGATCATCCTCGGATAATTCGGCGACAATCATATAACCCTTCTTGAGTGCATGTTCGCGGCAGATATCAAGTTGACCTGACAGATTACGACCATCCTTGACACGATCATCCCCGGATACACGCGCGTATGTTACTGCTCGACTGTTCATTGAAAAACCTCTTTAATAGAATCGTTGATAGGTTGAAAGACATAAGCCAGCCGCGCCAGTACGGCTGGCTTGTGCGCATCAGTTCTGAACCGGGGACTTGAGAAAGTCCTTCAATTCCTCGAACAACTCCTGACCCAGCACTTGAACCTGCTCATGGGTACCAAGACCAAGTCCATTGATCAGATCAGCAAGCAACATCCCCATGTTGCCCTCCGTCTCGATCAAACTGGGACACCCGGCGGCATCCTGCCATTCCTGGCGGATACGAGTAAGGGCACCAACGATCTGAAAGCGTTGTGTTGAAGGGGTTTGAAGCATATACATCTCCTTTTGATTTTTGTTGGACGACCTGCATTTCCCGGCTGAAACGCAAATCGCCCTGTGGGAATCCCACCAGGGCGAATCAAAGGGGCTGTATAATCAAACCAGCCCTCCCTCCGCTCTAGCCGGTGGGTTGGGTGAGGGTCGTATTGGTGGTGGAACACCAGTGCGGCCCGTTTTTCTGGCTCTTAATTTCATTGCCAGCAATGAA